>NZ_QTYW01000001.1:325496-416126 GCF_003462365.1 Roseburia sp. TF10-5
TCTCCTGTTGATTTTTCGTTTGTTCTTTTTCCAAATGTTCTCCTTATATTATATGTGGTTTTTGCTTTTATTTCAACGCACAAAAATTGCAGACTGTTAAACCCTGACCGTCAAACTCAGACCGTCAAAACCTGACTGTCAAAACCTGACTGTCAAACCCTGACCGTCAAAGGCACATTAAAGTTCACATCTTTCACTTATGCAACAAAACAAATGGGATTTCCGGCAGAAACTGCCACTGAAAAAAGATATGTTTACCATAGCATATCCCCACCTTCCTGGCAAGGAAAACTTTACGTATACTGCATAATATGTAATTGCAAAACGTATTTTACCTGTGACCATCATAAAAAAGACACACAATGCGATACTCTCTCACATTGTGTGTCTTTTCTTAAATCCCCATACTAATCAAGCAAAAACAAATTCTGTGATTCCATTTTCACAGTAGTTTTTCCCACCCTTGGTGTTCCATCCGGATTTTTGGACTTATTGTTATAAATTTCAAAAACAATATCCCCTTCCTTCTTTTTGTTTTCCCCTGTCGTATCATAAATAAAGTAATACTCACTCATATTTTTCAGGTTTTCAAACACATATTTTTTAGGATTCTCCTTTGTTGCTTTTCCCTCAATCACCGTTCCGTCTTTTTTATAAATTTTATCTACATAAGTTCCATCCTTGTATTGGATCGAACAGGTCAGCTTCGTTCTGACGGTATTCAGTTCGACCGGGCTGAAGCGGATTTTTTCCTTAGTGCCGTCAAGGTTATTTCCATATTCTTTCATCCAGTTCATCTTATACACAAGATTTGGATCACTTCCATTTCCGGACTCCTCTTTTAAAAGCTCCGCCTCTTCATTCAGGATCTCGACCATTGGCGGCTCATATGTGGTACGGTATGCGGCAATCATCGTATTAATGAAAAGCTTTGCCTCCATATCTCCATCTACCGTAGAATGACCTACTCCGGAATAAAAAACATTTCCCTTACTGTAAATATAATAATTATTGGCTGCATCATTCGGGGAAGCCCCATAGGTGGCACCGGTTCCATCTCCGTTTGAATCCGTACCTGCCCATGCACACGGATCTCCGTTCTCATTATCCGAAAGGCAGTACCAGACCGTAACTTCCGGATCTTCCATGTCCAGCTGATACCACTGCCCATGCGTTGATGCAATTTTGAGTGTTTCGTCAATTTTAAACGGATATTCCGTAATCTGTCCCGTATTTGTCTTCGTTGCACGCGTTGTCAGGTCATTATTATTGTTAAATCCTGTCAATTTCACGTTATTGTTATTCACGCCACAGATATATTCATCTTTTTTATAACTTCTGATCATATACCGGTATGGGATGATCTGATCCGTATTTTTCTTTTCCCATCCCAGACGTTTCATGGCATAGTAAGTAAATCCCTGGGTATTACCAAGTGCCGTTGTAGAAAGTGTACCGTCACTGCCAACGGTTGTCTGGGTCATTGTATCATACTTATGTTTCGCCTGATAAGCCAGCAGTTCCTTTCGTTCGCTCTCGGTCAGTTTCCCACTCACAGCTTTATACCGGTTCATTCCCATGACATCACGCAGATATGTATTGGCAGAATATCCGAAATCCCCACTGTTCACATTATGCATAGAAGTAAAATCATGCGTAAACAAAACACTTTTTCCAGAGGCGATAAAATATTTCAGGAAATCAATCGCACCTTTTTTATTCGACATATTCACCTTATGGAACGTATCGCCAAATCCCAGAATAAACATATTGTATGTATGATACAGTTCCTTTTGTTTTTTCGACATTTTAACTGGATTTTCGTTTCCTTTTTGGGCTGAAATATCCCTGGAATAATCATACACAAACTTCTCCCCGAAATAATTCTTCTGAAAATCAGAAACCGTAGTCGTTACCACGGAAATTTTATAATCATTCAATGCATTATAATATTTCGTAAACAGCGTATTTTCTTCCAGATTCAGATACCCCTTATTATTAGTATCCGTATCCGGCATAATCTGAAGCACCTTAATCTCCCGTTTCTGTCCGGTCTGGTTTTTTGCAACCGAGCAGCCGGTACGTGTAAAATGAATGTCCGGATTATCCTTGCGGTATACAACAATCTTCCACTGAATCAGCCCAAAGTACAGTTTGGAAAGTTTTACCGGTGTAATGTTCTGTTCCCCGTCTCCTGCCGTAAAAACATCTCCCTCATAATAAACTTCCCCTGTATCATCCGAACCATCCGTATCCCCGGAGCCATCCACATCTGCCAGCCCCTCTTCAAATTTACCATCCTGATTCTGGTCAATATAAACTTTACACTGATACTGTGCGGATGGCACATCCGTCACCTGAAAACCAAAATCAAGTTTTGATCTGCCAAAACCGTCCACATCTAGATAATTTGCCTGACTGTCATCTACGGAAACAGACGTATCATTTTTCCCCCCAGACGAAGTCGTTCCCTGATATTCATTTGGCAGTTTTGTAAACGTAATTTTCGGACAGACCTCTTTTACCTTTGCAATCAGCCCACTGGTATCTGACGTCTGGTAAATGGTTTTCTTTTCCTTCTTACTCTCCCTGACCAGATCTGCAAGGTTTGAACCGGCATCTATTTTATCGGACAGGCAATAGAGATCATCAACCGCAACAACCGGATAACCGGCATGTAAAAAGTTCTCCAGTTCCGCTTTCTTAATCTTTGTAATGTCATTTCCCGGGAAACGGAGTGTCGTATCCTCTATAACATTATTTCCGCTTCCAGCCCACAGGAACTTGACCGAACGGCTTATGCCGTCTGACCTGCTATACTCTGCACTGGTCATTTTATCTCCGGTATGGAAATATATTTTTCCATTCATGGAAGTATCATTCCACACCGTCTGATTCTCTTTGATCCATTTCACGTTGCCATCTGCATCTTTATAGGTTACATCCTTTTCTACCAGATTGTAAGCGCCCTGATCCAGCCCAAGATAAATCATGTTGTACTTGCTGTTTAGATCCTCCGTGGAACCAATAAACTCTGCCGTAGTCATATGGGTAATCTTAATATCCCCGATAAAATTCGGAATCATAAGCTGGATATAACTTTTTTTCAGCGAATATCCGTTCTTTCGGTCATAGCATGGCTCAATATCCAATATCCGCAGTTCTCCATCCACATGATCCTTTGATGTTTTATATCCGAGAATATAACGGACTGCATCTGCCGGTGTCGCCTTGGGATCATTTCCCGTAAACTCCTTAAAATCCGTAAACTTAGAATTCGGATCCGATGCCGGAACTGTTCCCGTGCCAAAATCCTGTGTGGAAGTTTTATCCCCCTTAAACACAAACAGTCTGCCATTTAAATATCCCTGATTTTCATCGGATGTAATTTCTCCTGCGGTTTTATATGTTTCCCATTTGTCCGGCTTCGTCCAGTAATGGTACCAGTTTTCACCAATCACACGTCCATCCACATCGGACGGAAGGAACGTAAACTTCGACCAGTATGCCCGTGCATCCCCTGTCTGTGCAGTAAACACCCCCGTCTCAACCCCGTCAATTTTCTCCGTCTGAATCAGCGCATCCTCTCCGCCATCCAGATACAGGCGTTCAAACAGTTCTGAATCCATGGAAAACAGCATCACTGCCAGTTTATACATATTATTGTTATAGCCGGTATCATTATATGTATAAATGGTAGGGTTCATATTCCAGTCCAGAATATGAAACGTAACCGATTTTCCCCCACTTAAAGATCCCTGTGAAGGTATATACACTCCGGAATCCATAAAGATCGGAGCATAGTTCTCCTCCTGATTAATCTTCTGGTACATTTTCACGGCAACATCCCAGCTGATATCTTTCGATCCATTAAATCCATTCGTATACGAAGAAACAGACGAATGCTTTCCGTACCTGTTGTGTTTTTTCCAGATCTTTCTGATATTATCACCCCCGGAATGTACCTTTGGGGAAACCACATACAGATCCGCATAATCTGCCCATTTCGGCTGTGCATTCAGCTCTTCCGGTGTAATCGTTTTAATAATCACCGAATAATTGTCTGCTTCCTCCTGTGTTTTACAGCCGATACTGTCCTTTAAAAAATAATCATTGTTTTTATATAGATAGTAATTCTCTGTTACATTGATATTATCCTTTGATTTATCACCGGTACTTTTTCTTTTTGTATAAATCCGGTCGCCCTCATTGGTAAGTTCACGATCCGTCCTTTCATCAAATGTCTGATCTTTATCATCCGATTTTTCGAAATCATTTACTGTATGCCAGATAATATTTCCATGATCCTGTCTGACAAACGATAAGCTTTCATTTCCGTCTTCCCCTTTTACAATTTTTTGGACAAACGTTCCTTCCCCATCTTTGACGCGCTCATAGTATCCGGTATATTCTGCATCTTTCATGCCATCATCACAGACACGCATATTTCCAGAATATTTTGAAATGTCCCCTTCCGGCTCATCCGGGAAAAAATAAGCCTTTTTCTGTTCGTATTTTGCACCGGTTATGGATGTAACCGTTGTAAGATCCCCATCCCCATAACGCATCTCTTCCACATTTACCGGTTCACATCCACTGATCTGGTATCCAAACTCTGCGTATTCTTCATAAGGCACAATTTCAAGAATCAGAAACGGGTTTTCCTTGGTTCCAAGCTTTGCCGCTGCGGCATTCGCATCGTAAATGTTGCGCTTCGACTCCGGAATCTGCTCTATCTGGTCAACGACCCCTCTTGTCATCACCGGAAGTTTCTCATCCGCCTTTAATTTATTCCGGTACCCGACAACCCCAAGACAGACAACAAGCACCCCCAGCATACAGACTGCGGATGCAATTCTTTTATTCCTGTTTCCGTTATTTTTTTTCTGCCGATGCCATCTTACCATCTTCAATACGAACGCCCCTTCCTTACCTGAGTACATTTCTCAGCTTGAATTCATTTTGTATCGTATACTTCTGTTCCAGATATTGCATGTCAAAAGAAACCGCAACGGATGCCTTTTCCGTGGAAGCATTTACTGTGCCGGTAAATGCCGTAACATATTCGCCGATCAGATTTTCCTGCACCTCATCCGTAGCTGCAGAAATCACCGTTGTATCGGTTTTTGGATCTGCCACAGCCATTTTCTTCGTATATAATTTCTTTCCACCTGCAGAGATCCAGATCACCCGCTTGCCTGCAGCCTCCGGGGCTGCGGCACCTGCCGGATTGGTTACCGACGGGGTGTTCGGAATCGTATAAATGGCGATCCCACGGACACCGGACACGGATGGGTCAAGTTCCTCCACCCGGTTTCCTTCCATCACCCACATGCCGATCTGCTCCATCAGAATCTGTGACTCCGACTGCAGATCAATCTGCGCAGACGCGTGGTTATAATTTTTGTGCGCCATTCCAAGGAAAAGCGTTGCAGCGCCTAAAATAACCGTTGAAATTGCAATCGCGATAATCAGTTCCACAAGCGTAATTCCCCTATGATCGTTCGGCACACTGCCACCCCCTTTAAAAAGTTACTGCTCCGTAAAATGCCTGCCGGTATCTTTCACCAGCCGGATTGTGTATGCCGGGACACCATCAATATAAATGGCATTCACATTTGTACAATCGTCATAAAATGCCGTTTTCTTATAAGCAATCTTAATAAATGTCCCACCGGCACCCGGTTCTGTCAGTTCCTCCCCGGTGCTGCTGTCCTTACGGATTTTAATTGTATTATTACACAGCTTCGTCCCGTCAGATGTCAGCTTTGTATCGTCAAAACTGCCCAGATTATCGGACAGGACACGCGTATAATATCCATTGTCCAGCTTGTAAATATACAGATAAGAACTGCCGGCTTTGCTCATCGTCCTGACCTGAAGCGCATCCAGCGAAGAATCCAGCGTCCTTACCACCTTCTGCGTATTGGCATAGTGCAGATGCCCGATCATCATGACAGACGTGCTTGCAAGAATGCCAATAATCGCAATAACGATAATGATTTCAACGAGCGTAATTCCATTCTGCCCCAAAAGTTTTCGTTTCTTCATTGGCACACCCCTTACCCGTTCTTCTTCCAATTATCATAGTTCAAATAAGAATCCAGATCAAGGTTTCCGGAAATATTTGATGCCGCAAGGGAAGAACAGCCTTTGAAAAACTGGGAAAACAGCGGAGTATCCCGTTTCTGGTCCTCGGTAAACAGCTGGGAAACCAAAAGCTTGTTTCCCCGTACCGAAGCATTGGAATCAAAAGAGATCACCCCACCGGAAATAATCATTCCCTCAAACTGTCCGGACACCCTGACATCCCCGGTTGCAATGACAATTCCCTTTGTAACCGTAGCTGGAAGTGCATAAGTTCCGGTATTTTCAATCAGGTATACATCTGCGGCCGGGGAATACACCGTTTCCGAAGCCGTCGGGGATGCCTTGTGTTTCTCCACCTCTGTGGTAAATGCACTCCGGTCAATCAGATAGTCAAACAGCGGATTTACCGTTTTGTCAATCACTTCATGCCCACTGGCATCCGTAGATGTCAGACGGACATTGTCTTCGGTCACTCCCTGCCCCTGATCCGTCAGTCCCAGTTCCAGCGACTTATAGCGCACGGCAAGCTTCGAACAGTACTTCCAGTATAACCCACTGCTGTCTTTCCAGTTGTCCGGCGCAATCGTATACGTTCCAACCTCCAGCATATCTGCAGAAGCCGCCCGTTTTAAAATGTCCCCGGAAAACGTCATAATCGTATTGGAATCCACAATCAATGCATCCTCATCCAGATAGATATTGGCATACTGTGCCGTTTTCCCCTGATTGTTCACATAATAATCGGAAAAAAAGTCATTCGCAGACTTCTCCGAATTAAAATTCAGGTAATAATAGACCCCACCCGGAAAATAATAGGGAACCACCTGCCGGCTGCTGTTTAAATATCCTTTCAGCGTACTTTCACTGATTCCGGTATATGCCGCATACTTCTTTTGATCCAGACTTCTGCCATCTCCCAACACATATTCCTGTGGAACATAATATGCCAGCTGGTTCGTCCGCGCGGAGATGGACTCGCCCATCAGAATATCCTCGTTACTGGCATCAAGCTTTCGTGAAATAAACGTCCGCCCTGCCAAAAGCAGGTAATTCAGCCCTTTGATATCCAGATGGCTGCTTTTTCCATTGACCATCATGGCACTGCTAAACTCCGCCTTTTTCGCAGAATCCGGATCCTGTGCGCCATAATTTTTCTGGAAATTATAGCCGTAATAATTGCCCTGCAAAGTCACGGAGCTCCCCCTGCCAGCCAGTTCCAGATCATCCGCCACATACATATTTCCGTTCATATGGATAGAAGAAGCACCGTTTGTCCCGGCAGACGATGTCCTTATATTTTCCGCCCAGATCGAGGAACCACCGTCCCCGACCGTCAGGTCTGATCCGCTCTCCGTCACGATATCCCCGCGTGTAAGAACCGTCTTCCCCTTGATCGTACCGTTTCCGCCCGTGGACGCATAAATTCCGTCTGCCCCGGCATACACACTGCCATCCACTGTCACATTCTGTGCCCCGATGTTGATCTGTCTGTCGGCTATCAGCGCATAACGCATAAACTCCTGCACCTGCCCCCTGCCGGAGAAATTCATCTTCGGAGTGGAAAACACCAGGTCGGTTTTGATCGTTGTCTCATAATCCTGTGCATCCTTATACCGGATCTGCACACCCTTTAACGTAAACGTCCCTGCACCGTAATCCACCTCATATTTTGGATCTGCGGCAGGGATATAGCATCCCTGGTCTGCGGCTTCTTTGATGCAGCTTTTTACCGTATCCGTATCATAGCCGGAAACCCGGTATGCCACATTGCCGGAAGCGTCCATGGTATCCGACGCACCAACTGCCGGATCTGTGTGGTTTTCTGCAAACTGCTTCTGCAGCCCGTCCATATATCTGGTGGCAAATACTTTCTGCACGTCCCCTCCGGAAGCAGAATACGTCAGGTAATTTTCAAGGACATCCGCATACGCTTTCTCCAGTGACTGCTCTGCAAGTTCCCTTGCACCGGCACGCAGATTATCCATCAGTTCATCCGCACTGTAGAAATTTTTCTTCGTGCCGCGTTCCACTTCCTTCATCTCAATATTGACAATCGTAATCTTCGTGATCACCACGGCAATCAGGCTTACCACAACCATCAGAACCAGTACGGCAAGCAGGGAGGCACCACGGTTATCCTGTTTGAACCGGTTTCCTTTCATCGCTACTCTCCTTTCGACGTGCTGACCGTAATATAACGGTACTTTTCCTTATCCGGATTGTTTCCGCCCTTGCCTTTCTTATATACACGGACCGTCAGATCGACCTTTCGCACTCCCCCGCTGCTTGCCACCAGAGGGGCAACTGACCCAGCCGGCAGCTTAAAGCTGTCCTGATAAATTGCTCCCTTGTTGGTCACCGCAGCCGGATCATCCGGATACGACTTGTTGCCAAGGTTTGATGCCACAGACGGCATCGGGCATCCCTGCGGCAACACCGTCATCTTATAATCCGGTCTAATGCTGTTGACATCCGCAATATTCTGGCATACAAACACCAGCTTGGGATTCACACCGGCAGCGTATGCAACCTCCATCGTATCGCTGTCCTGTGCCACATGGTACATAAGGTAAATATGCTTCACATCACGGATGTCTTCCTCTGCAAACTCATTACATTCGTATACTTCCGAAGGATCTATGCCCAATACCTCATCGCCTGTTTCCCCACATGTATAGCTGCATGCCACCCGGACATGCGTGCTGTCTGCCGTGACCGAAAATTTCCGCTTCATCTTCGCCTGCAGTTCGCTATCCCCAAGCGGAAGCGTCCCCGGATGTGCAGCGGCATATGTCATATTTTTTTCCGAAAAATACGTCATTGCTTCCTGCAGCTGGTTATGTTCCAGTGCCACAACATCTTTTGTGTCATCGATCCCTTCGATCTGTGGGATATTGGTGTCATTTTCAGCTGCAGCCGTACTGACGGAAACCTCGACATCATACGCCCTGCCGGAAATGCCTGCCGATGCGTAGTACACATTCTTAGCCTGAAATGCCGGTGCCGGGGCAGCCGCCGGAGTCTCAAGGAGCAGGGTATAGCCCTTTCCTTCCAGATAGGGAACACGAAAGCCTGTCCCCACATCCTTGATCTGTGCCAGTTCTTTTTGGTTTTTTAAATCCTCCAGCACTTCCTGCGCCAGATTGGTTGCGTGCTGTTTGTCCGCCATCATCGCATTGTACTTCATGGACTGCGTAAAATAAGACAGCAGCGGAATGGAAATAATGGCAAGAATTGCCATGGCAAGGATGACTTCCAGCAGGGAAAATCCACCATTGTTATTCGGTTGTCTCTTCATCTGCGGACCTCCTTCCCATCCGTTTTACGGTGCAGTTTCAAGCGATGTGCTTCTGCCAAAAATACTCATCACACCTTTTGACATATTCGGGAATACCGGTGGAACATACTCTTTTCCGGTGTTCTCCAGATAATACATATTCAGTGTCATCTCCCCGTTTAATTTTCCGGTGGAATCATCATAATTTGCCGTAAACTGTGAAATCGTTGTACGATCCTTAAAATTGTTGACATAAGCAATCATTTCCTTTAACCCGGCATAGCCTGCCTCATAGCGGATACCGATAGAAGCATAATATCCCCGGACCTCTTTTGGCTCCGGTCCTGCCGTTTCCTGTTCTGCTGCGTCTGCCCCCTGTGTGCTCTCTTCACTCTGGCTTTCGGATGCAGAAGATGCCTCTGCATCCGATGCGGTAGTGGAAGAAGCATCCGTTCCTGCGGCCGTGTCCGTGCCATCGGTCTGCACATCCACAGCAACCGGCTGGTTCATGGTAAACGTAATGTCCGTAATATGGAAATCGCTGCTGTTATCCTCATACGCCTGTAACGACTCAATAGCCTTCTCGGTTGTCATTGCAGAAGGATACGTACTGATAATCGTCTTCTGCTTTTTTACCATCCGCTGGATATTTTCTTTTACCTTCGGAAGTCCTGCCTCCATCTGTTCCATCTGCTGCACTTTTGCCTGATCGGCCGTATTCTGTTCTTCAATCTTCGCTGCCTTGCTCATTCCCTTACTGAAAATAAAGAAATACGAACATGCCACTATGACAATCGCACAGAAAATGAGCAGCAGCCGCTTGTCGGAATCTGAAATTTTAATTCTATTCATTGGTCTGCTCCTCTCCTTCCACGCCGTCTGTATCGGTATCCGCATCGGTATCCGCAGACGGAACCGCTTCTTTTATGAGATGTCCGTCCTCCCCGAGAAATGCACCGGTATAATAAGCATTTAACGTATACGTCCACGTCGCCGTGCCGCTGTCTTCATCAGACTCCTCCGACATGGACGGAATCGAAAGATTTTCAAGCAGCGTCACATCCGCAAAATTCAAAAGCATCTGTCCGACCGTAACTTTCCGGTCTGCCTCCATATTCAGTGTTATCAGTGAACCATCCGTCTGAATGCTTTTTACATGGATGGTTGTCGGAAGTTCATTTTCCAGCTGCATGATCAGCGGATACAACTGCTCATTTTTCGTGATGGTGGCAAGATCCAGTTTCTCATACACCTGTTCCTCCGCCTGTACCCGCGCGTAATCGTCATACGTCTCCTGCACATAGGAAAGATCATTGATCCGTTTGGTCAGGCTGCGGTGCTCACGATAAGCCAGCAGCTGACGCACACCAGAACCGAGAATCAGCAGGACACTTACCAGTACTGCCCCCGCCAGAATCACATATGCCGTGTGCAGGTCGTTCTTTTTGGAATCTGCCACAAGCATGTCCTTTGGCCTGGCATCAATCGGATGAACCGCCGCACCGATGACCGAAAGAAAACCGACAGCCGTTGCCGCCTTCGGTCTCGTCCCGGAAGATGCCGCATCCGGTGTTACCATCCCCTCAGCCGCCTTATTTTTTCCGCTCCGTAAATCAATGACCTTCGTGAAATCAATTTCCTGCAGCGGAAGCGGAAGCTCCTGTGCAAACAGTTTGTGCATGCCTGCAAAACGGGAACCATCGCCAACCAGATAGACATTCCCGACAAATTCCTGTTTGACCTGGTTCTGATAATACTCAACCGCCGTGTTTGCAATGCGCAGATGATACCGCAGGGACTCTGCCAGATCCTCATATGCCTCTTCTGCCAGAGCCTGCTGGCGCTTCATCTCCTCCTGGTTTCCCATCTCCGGAACCGTCGGACGGTTGTATATCACATTGTGGTCTAAAAGGAAATCAAGTGCTTTCTCCTCATCGTCAATGCCAAGCACCGGATGGTCGATCACCGCTGTGATCGTTGCTCCATAGCCATACGGTGTCACACGCTGAAAGACCAGTTTTTTATTTTCCAGAATACTGATAACCGTTGCCTGTTCTTCCAACTGCACGACCACAGCATTTTCCAGAAAACTGTCACACAAAAGCTGTACCGTTCCGTTTCCGATATAGTCAAACGTCTCCACCTTAAGCCCTGCCAGCTCGGCAAAGGTCACATAGTTGTTTAAAAGATTATCCGGAATTGCAACGAGAAGCAGCTTAAGCATCTTCTTTCCGTCTTCTTCCTCCACGTCCATCTTGCTGTAGCTGATGGTGTAATTGCTCACATCCATCGGGAAGTAATCACGGATCTGTGCCTCAATGATTCCCATGATCTTATTGTCCTTGACAAACGGGATCATAACCTCGCGGGTAACGACCTTAGAGGAGGAAAGGGTAAATACCACTTCCTTCTCATGGATATCGTGTCTGCTTAGTTCCGTCTTTAATGCCGATGCAAACGCTTCTTTGTCGCGGATATAGCCATCTTCCACCGCATGTTCCGGAGTACGGAACGCAAAGGCTTTATGTACCGGCGGATTTTTCTTGCGGTAATCGGCCAGTGCGACTTTTGTCCACCATACACCGGCCTCAATACTTACTACTCTTTTGACCATTTTCATTTTCTCCTTTATATTTTCTAGCAGTTGTGCTGGAAAATGTATGAAAGACAATTATCCCCCGCTCATATTCTCTTCAGGAAGAGGCTGTAAGAATTTTGGCGAAAGATTTTGCGTGCCGGACGCGACCGGACGACATTCGCCATCCGGGCTCATGTCGTCCTTTCCCGTACATCCGTGTACGGGAATCGCTGGGTACTGACAAAATTCTAACGGCCTCTAACCCTTGAGAAAAATCGCGTGTGCTAATTGGCTTTCATACATTTTCCATCGTTATGTTGTGATGTAAAATTTAGATGGCGAATAGGAAGGATGTTCAAAATTCGCCACAGGAATAAGAAAAACTTTACTTTTTTAATTATGCCATACGTAGCAGTTCATGCCATGTTTTAATAAATGCCCATCATGCCGAGATACCAGGTCCAGAAACGGCTGCCCCAGAGTGCGGCGATGAATATGCCTGCCGAAAGGTACGGACCGAGTGCAAGCAGGTTGTTTCGCTTGCTTACTTTCATACGGATGGTATGGATGACGGAGCCAAGAATGCATGCAAGAATAAATGCAAAAATAATGTTTTTTGCGCCTAAAAGCAGGCCTGCATATGCCATGAGTTTGATGTCTCCCCCACCGATTGCTTTGCCGGAGGAGAAATAATACAGGCCATACAAAAACAGGCTGACAACGACTGCCCCGATGATATGGGACAGGATATGCCGGAAATCATACACGGTCATGATGATACCGAGCAGTCCCAGAAACAGGTTCTGGGAAACCGGTATCTGATAGGTTCTCTCATCGATGACCGCAATGACAATCAGGGCAGATGTCATGAGGCAATACAGCACACTGCTGAACGTGAAACCGCCCGCCATGAAAACGACCACATACAGCACACCATTTAAAGCCTCGATTAATGGGTACTGTATGGAAATCCTAGCACCACATTGCCGGCATCTGCCCCGAAGAATTATGTAGGAAAATACAGGAACCATGTCCCGCCAGCCCAGCTTACGCCCGCAGTTCATACAGTGCGAAGACTGCACGATATTCTCTTTTTTCGGGATGCGGAAGATCAGCACGTTTAAGAAACTGCCGATGACGATTCCGTATAAAAATATAACAATATAAAGAAAAATCGTAAGTTGGGTTAGCATTTGTTTCTCCTATTTTTATTTTACAAATCAGATTCAACAGTTAAGTTAGCTGCACCATCTGCACCTTTTAAAGTAGCTGTAACTTTATGTGTAGTAGGATTAATAACGACTTCAACGTCTGTTGCGTTTTTGGCATCTTTTGATTTAAATTTATCCTTAACGTCATTCCATGTGCTATAAGTTAATTCTTTTACCTGAGCTACAATCTTTGCTTCAGTTGAATCAGCAGTTGGGGTTCCAGTGTAAATATCTAATGTATTATCTGCAGCATTAGATAATTCTCCTGCAACCATTGAATATGCAGAAACTGCAGCCGTAGAATAACTATTTACCAACTGACGATCTTTTTCTGCTTTTGACTTATTAATATACGGAATTACCTGTGTACCAACAATACCTACCAAAATTGCCATAATTGCGATAACGATAATCAACTCTACGAGAGAGAAACCTTTGTTATCCTTCTTTTCATTCTTTGCCTTCATGTTCTGAAGCAGTTCCATAATCTTCTTCATACCCTTTGTTCTCCTTTTTGAATATATTTTTTATGTATCTATCATCACATGTCTCATGGCAGACATGTAACAACCCTTCTTCTGCCTGCGGTCAGGCTCCGATGCTGTCGTACAGGCTGTACATCGGCATCATGATCGCAAGGACGATCGGCACCACAATAACTGCCATCACGATGATGATGAGCGGTTCCATCGCGGCAAGCAGTGCCTCGGTCGCCGACTCCACCTCTTCATCATAATATGCCGCGACTTTGTCGAGCATGTCTTCCATATTACCGGTTTCCTCGCCGATCTCTATCATGTGGTAGACCATCGGTGGAAAGACCCCGGAATCTGCCAGTGGCTTCGAGAGTGGGATTCCACGGCTGACCTCTTCGGTCGCATCTTTTAATGCCTGCTTAACCACGGCATTCCCCATCATCTCGGTCACAAGCCCGAGTGCATCCACCAGCTGGACACCGGAACCCATCAGTGTGGACAGTGTTCGCGTCATGCGCGAGGATGCCGTCTTGATGCTGAGCGGACCGACCAGCGGTACCTTTAGAATAAATTTTCCTAACATATGTGCCCCGCCCTCTGTCTTTTTCCACGCATGGATAAATATTGCAATGCCGGCGATGATGGCGATAATAAAATACCAGCTGTGCACAAAGAAATCACTGACTGCCATGACTGCAAGCGTGATGCCCGGCAGTTTTCCGCCGACTTCGTCAAACTGTTCGGTAAAAGTCGGCACAATTTTAATCATCATGATGGCTACGACAACGATAATAACAAGAATCAGGATGACCGGATAAATCGCTGACTTGATAATCAGTCCCTTCAGGTGGGCTTCTTTTTCAAACTGGCTTCCCACACGGCTGAATGCTTTATCCAGACCACCGGAGGACTCCCCGGCGGCAACCATCTGCACCATGAGGTTTGGAAAAATCTTCGGGTGCTCCGCCATCGCAACGGCAAGGGTCTCCCCGCGCTGTACGGAATCCCGCACTTCTGCGATTGCGTTGGCAAACTGTTTGTTCTCGGTCTGCTCGGATAGCATGTCGAGTGCCTCGACGACGGTCACACCGGCATTTAATACGCTCTCAAACTGGCGGCAGAATACACTCATTTCGCGGACGCTGACGGCTTTTCCGATATGGATTTCGAGATCTTTGTTAAATGCGTTGGCTCTTGTGATGGAAACGATGGTGTTGCCGCCGGATTTGAGTTCTGCCGAAGCGACTTCCATGTTCACGGCCTCGATGGTGCCGGTTTTTGGTTTTCCATCGGCCCCGACCACTTCGTATTTATAACTTGCCATGTCTTAACTCCTTTTTAAAACAGCTTCTGCTGCATGTTTCCTGTATCCTGTGCATACTCTACGGCATTTGCCGCATCGATTTTGTGTTTCAGGTACAGGCTGAATAAGGAATCATCCATCGTCTGCATGCCAATCTTCTTGCTCGTCTGCATGATGGATGGAATCTGGTGTGCCTTATCCTCCCGGATCAGGTTTTTGATCGCCGGGGTACCGAGCATGACTTCAAATGCCGCCACACGGGATTTCCCGTCGATCGTCGGCAGAAGCTGCTGGGAAATTACCGCCTCAAGAACCGATGCCAGCTGCGAGCGGATCTGGTTCTGCTGGTGCGGTGGGAACACATCGACAATACGCTCAATGGTAGGTGCCGCACCGATGGTATGCAGGGTGGAGAATACCAGATGTCCGGTTTCTGCTGCCGTGATGGCAGTGGAAATCGTATCAAAGTCTCGCATCTCCCCCACAAGGATGATGTCCGGATCCTCACGGAGTGCCGCACGGAGCGCATTTCCATAGGAATCGGTATCCAGCCCGATCTCCCTTTGGTTTACGATGGACCGGTTATGCTTATGTAAATACTCGATCGGATCTTCGAGTGTAATGATATGTTCGTTCCGTTCTTTATTGATGACATCGATCAAAGATGCCAGTGTGGTGGATTTACCGCTTCCGGTCGGTCCCGTGACAAGGACAAGCCCACGCTTTTTCTTTGTCAGCCCAAGGACAGCTTCCGGCACCCCGAGGTCCTCCGGTGTCGGGATATCGCTTGCCACGATACGCAGTACAGCCGCATAGGAACCTCTCTGGTGGAAAGCGTTGACACGGAACCGTCCCACACGCGTATCCGTGTAGGCGAAGTCCACTTCCCCTGTGGCTTCCATGGTTTTTTTCTGTTTTTCGTTAAACATGGATTCCACCAGTTCTTTGGTCATCGCCGGTGTCAGTCTCTCAAATCCGTCCATTTCATAAAGTGTTCCGCTGATCCTGCACTTCGGCCGTACCCCCACGGTAATATGTAAGTCGGACGCATGATGTGCTTTTGCTATCGAAAGAAGCGTATACATTGACAATTCCATCTGTTTTGCTGCCTTCCCTTCCCTTTTTATTTAATCCTCTTCGTCATCGTATGCCACACGCTGCACTTCCTCGACGGTAGTGATTCCACGCAGTGCGTAATCAATGGCACTCATGCGGAGTGTTTTCATGCCATGTGTTAATGCGATCTCCTCGAGCACGTCCGCATTCTCCCCACGGTTGATCGCCTGCCGCAGGTCTGCCGTGACCGGCATAATCTCATAAATACCGATTCTTCCATAGTATCCGGTTCCACCGCAGCGGACACACTCTTTGTGCCCCGGTGTGCGGACATTGATCCGTCTGGCGGGATCCTTTATGCCGAGTATCTTTTTCTCCCCTGCGGTTGCCTCCCGGACAATTCCGCATGCCGGACAGACCCGGCGCACCAGACGCTGGGCGATTACCCCGACCACGGAATCCGCAATCAGGTAGTTTTCCACTCCCATATCTGCCAGACGGGTGATGGTATTTGCCGAACTGTTTGTATGTAAGGTGCTGACCACCAGATGTCCGGTAATGGACGCCTTTACCGCAATCTCTGCGGTCTCCTGGTCACGGATCTCCCCGATCATAATGATGTCCGGATCCTGACGCAGGATGGAACGCAGTGCCGAGGAAAAGGTTAGTCCCGCCTTTTCGTTTACCTGTACCTGATTAACCCCGTTTAAGTTTGCCTCAACCGGATCTTCTACCGTGATGATATTGACGCCTTCTACGTTTAATTCATTTAATGCGGTATATAATGTCGTAGACTTACCGCTTCCGGTCGGTCCCGTGACGAGAATAAGCCCGTTCGGATGGCTTAGGATGTGGTCAAATTTTTTTAATTCTTCCTCCGGGAATCCCAAATCCCGCTTGTCCAATGTCAGTGCTTTTTTCTGTGCGAGACGCATAACGACCTTTTCCCCATAGACGGTCGGAAGCACGGACACACGGATGTCGTATTCCTGCCGGTCCACAATGCTGGTCGCACGACCGTCCTGTGGGCGGCGCTTTTCGGAAATGTCAAGTCCGCTGACAATTTTGATTCTTGCAATCAGTGCTGCATGCAGGCTGATGTCGTGCCGCATGGCTTCGTGCAGCACGCCATCCACACGGAACCGGATCCGCACCTGGTTTTCCATCGGCTCGATATGGATATCGCTGGCTCTCTTATGGACTGCCTGCTCGATGATCTGTCCTAACAGTTTGACAATCGGTGCCTGCTGAACATTGTTCTCATCGTTTCCACTCCCGGGATCTAGGGCTGCCCTGGCTTTTGCCTGTTCCTGCTTTTCCCTTGTATACTGTTCTGCCACACGCAGGGCTTCTGCATTACCATAGTAGCGGTCGATGGCTGCCGCAATATCACTCGGGGTCGCAGCAAAACGCTCCACCTGACACCCGGTAATGATGGAAACATCGTCCATCGCCCGGATATCCAGCGGATCGCTCATTGCCACGCACAAAAGATTGGGATTTTTCTCATTGAACTTAAACGGAATCAGATTATACTTCCGCAGCACTGCCTCGTCCAAAAGCCGGATGATTTCCTCCGGGATGCGCAGGGTTGACAGATCGACACTCTGTATTTTCAGCTGTGCCTTCAGTGCCTCTACGATCTGTTTTTCGTCTGTAAACCCCAGATCTATCAGTACCACTCCGAGACGCTCTCCCTGTTTTTCTGTTTTCTGGACCTGTAACGCTTTTACCAGCTGATCCTGCGAAATGACTCCTGCATCCACAAGCAGATCGCCCAGTCGCTTCTTCCGGGCAAACCCTACCAACTTATCCATGTAATACTCCCACTACGTTAAACATTTATTATTTTCGAATAATTTCGAGCAATTAATGATTATTATAACCTTTTTTATTCTCTATTGCAATCCTTTTTCATGTATAAAATATAACTTTATTGCATTTTACCGTTTCTTTTTTTGTGCAAATTTCACATCTAGGTCTTTTGTCCTATTTTATTTGCCGTCATTTCCTCCACAAAAATGCCATATCCTTTCGTTGGATCGTTAACAAGCACATGGGTCACGGCACCGATCAGTTTTCCATCCTGCAGGATCGGACTTCCGGAGAGTCCCTGCACGATTCCGCCGGTCAGCTTCAGCAGGTTCTCATCCTCCACATGAAAACGGATTCCCTTATTTTTATCTCCCGGTGTATAATCAAGATCATCAATTACGATGCGATACGACTGCAGTTCCCCTGACGCATCCGACAGAATTACCGCATCCTTTGTCTGAATCTCCTGTTTGTAACCGACCGGACACAACAGACTTTCGTTTTTCTTTTCTTCCCGGAAGTTTTTCGTCAACGTGCCATAGATACCGATTTGTGTATTGCTGGACACTTCTCCGATCTGGTTGTCTTTCCCATAATAGACAACTCCCTCCAGCTCTCCCGGTGTTCCCCGGACACCTTTTTTGATACCGAGCACCTGTGCTTTGTACAGCCGGCCGTCTGACAGACGGAGCAGGTCTTTGGTCTGTCCGTTTCCGATTCCGTGTCCCAGTGCCCCGAAGTTTCCGTCCTGATCAAAATAGGTCAGCGTGCCGATCCCTGCCATGTCATCCTTCACCCAGAGTCCCAGACGATAGCCTTTGTGTTCTGCTGCCTCAACCGGCTCCACCGATACCTGAATCTGCTCGGCTCCGCGCCACAGGGTCAGCACCACCGGTTGTTCCCCGTACTGATTGATCCGCTCCATCAGTTCTTCTTTTTTCGTGACCGCTTTTCCATTTACAGCAGTAATATAATCCCCCGGAAATACAATGTGTTCTGCCGGCTGCCGGCTGCTTCCGTCCACAGTTTCCACCGGGCCGGATCCCAGCACCAGTACTCCCTGGGCAGCCCCGTAAATGCCCACCACCTGTCCGCTCACGTATAAAGATTTTCCGTTCACCACGGAAACCTGCACCTCTTTCATAGGAAGGATGCCAAACAGATAGCAGGTCAGTGTATATTCCCCCTGCTTCAGCTGGCTGCACGTTTCCACTGCCCGTTCCTGCTTCATTGCCTGAAACGTCCGCTCCCCGATCTGTGCCATAACGGATTGCGGTTTTGTGGACATTGCCAGTGTGACCGGAATTTTTTTGTCCAGTTCCAGTTTCTGCCCCTCCTGCACGTATACATGATCGGGAATGGCATGTATCATGGTGGCATAGGCAAAGCAGCACAGCGCCAGAACATAAATACAGATAATATTTTTGAATATACGCATATAAAAAGACCGCATGCCAAAGGTTCTCCTATCTTCTCGGATACCTTTAGTATGCGGACTTTGGTTTTATCTATTCGTATTTTTCTGCCAGACGTTTCATCTCGCGTGCGTTTTGTAAAACCGTATCCGTGATCTCCACGCCGCCAAGCATCCGCGCCAGTTCCTCGATACTTTCCTCTTCCCGCAGCGGATGAATCCGGGAAACCGTGGACGCATGCTCCACCGATTTTTCAATCAGGAAATGGGCATCTGCCATGGCAGCAATCTGCGGCAGATGAGTGATGCAGATGATCTGGTGCGTCTTTGCCAGCAGTTTCATCTTCTGCGATACCATCTGTGCCGTACGCCCGCTGATTCCACTGTCAATCTCATCAAAGATCAACGTCGGAATCTCATCCGTATCCGCCATGACGGTCTTGACCGCGAGCGCAATACGGGAAAGTTCTCCGCCGGAAGCGACCTTTCCCAAAGGCTTTAACGGTTCTCCCGGATTGGTGGAGATCATAAATTCTGCCTCATCCCAGCCTCCGGCACTGTACTCCGTCTTCCGGAATTCCATCGTAAACTGCACATCTAAAAAATTCAGATCTTCAAGTGCCTGTGCAATCGCTTTCGTCAATCCCTTTGCCGCTTTCTTCCGGATTCCGGAAACCTCTGCACACAGCCCGTCCAATTCTTCTTTCTTCCGGTTCATGGAAGTTAAAAGATCATTTAAGTATTTATCATAATCCTGTAATACGGCAATACGCTTTGTTTTTTCTTCCGCTGACTGCAGAATCTCTTCCATCGTATTTCCATACTTGGATTTCAGGTGATTGATCTCATCAAGCCTCTTTTCGGTCTGATAAAAGACTTCGTCATCAAATTCCTCCCCCGACAGGTAGGAAGAAATCTCATGATTGAAATCGCTCAGCAGATTATCAATATCGGTAAGCATCTGTTCCATCTGCGCAATGCGCTCCTCATATGCCGAAACCGAACTGACTTCCCGCAGGGCACGGCTGATAAGTTCCGATGCATTCTCTCCGGTACCGCCGTCTCCCCCGGTAGCTGCACCGGCAGCCGATATGGCATCCATGATCTTTTTTGCGTTTGCAAATCTGCGATACTGTTCTTCCAGCCGGGTATCCTCCCCGACGGAAAGCTGTGCCTCTTCGATTTCCTTTACTTCATACGCAAGAAACGACAACTCTCTGGCGCGCTCCTCGGTATCCAAAGACGAGGACTCCCACTCTTTTTTCAGTTTCCGGTATTCCTGATAACAGGCGGCAAGGCGCTCCTTTTTTTCTCCCAGCGCGTCTTTTGCATAGGCATCGAGGATTTCCAGATGTTTCTTTTTGGAAAGAAGGGACTGGTGCTCATGCTGTCCGTGAATATCGATGAGCAGGGACGCCACCTCTTTTAACCGGGAAGCAGACACTGCTTCTCCATTGATCCGCGCAATTGCCCTTCCGGAAGTTATCTTACGACTTAATATTACTGTTTCATCCTCTGTTTCTATGCCCAGTTGCCGGATCGCATCCAGAACCTTTGGGTTTTCAACCGAAAAGACCAGCTCCACAAGTGCGGTCTCTTCGTTATCCCGGAGCAGTTCCTTTGGAACCTTCTCTCCGAGTGCCAGTGCGACCGAACCAATGATGATGGATTTACCGGCACCGGTCTCTCCTGTCAAAATATTAAGTCCTTCTTTAAATTCTACCTCTGTTTCTGTAATAAGAGCGAGGTTCTTCACATGTAGATTTTGTAACATACATTCTCCTTCTACTTTTCCGAAGCATTTTTATTACTGTTCTACAATTTTCCGAAGCTTTTTCATGATGTGCACCGCGTCATCGGACGTACGGATCACACACAGAATCGTGTCGTCTCCCGCAAGTGAGCCGACAATCTCCTGCATACGCATGGCATCTACTGCAGCCGCAACGGCTCCCGCCATGCCGGACACGGTTTTGATCACAACAATATTTTCCGCTGCATCCACGGACAAAAATCCTTCCCGGAGAACCCTTGCATATTTTTCCATCATATTGGAATCCGCGTCCGTAATCACCGCATATTTTTGTCTGCCGTTGTCGGTCGAAATCTTTGTCAGCTTCAGTTCACGGATATCACGGGATACGGTTGCCTGGGTAACCTGAAACCCTTCTTTTTCGAGATATGCGGACAATTCTTCCTGTGTTTCCACATCGTTTTTCTGAATCAATTCGAGTATCTTTGCCTGTCGTGTTGTTTTCATATGTCCTCCTTTGCGTCCTACGGTCTCATCTTTTTCCTCAGTATTTCCAGGAAACTCTGGTTACTGATTTTGCAGATCCAGATGGTACTTTGTGCCTGTGCAATCCGCACACGGTCTCCCACGTGCAGATGCTCCGGTGTGTCCCCGTCAAAGCTGACACATGCCGTCTCGTCCTTTTGAAACCGTCTGCTTCCCATCTTAATCTCCACAACATCCTCCGCTCCAAACACAATGCTTTTGGAGTTTAAGTCATGTGCATTGATCGGTGTCAGAAGAAGTACCCTTGCTTTCGGGTCCACGATCGGACCTCCGGTGGAAAGATTATACCCCGTGGAACCGGTCGGTGTCGCAACAATCACGCCATCTGCGTGGTAAGTTGTCAGATATTCCCCATTGACATACACATTTAAAAGCAGCATGGACAGATCCCCGGACCAGTGGATCACGACATCATTCAATGCCATATGTGCGCCGTTTCCGCCAATTTTTTCGCCGGTCAGAACAATCCGCTCTTCCATGATGCAATCATCCTGCATCAGACAGTCGATGGCATGAAATACGGTAGCTTCCTCAAGCTCACACAGATACCCCAGTGTCCCAAGGTTGACACCGATCAGCGGAATCTGCAGCGCCTCCACCTTGGTTGCTGCGCGGATTAACGTGCCGTCTCCGCCGAGAACAAGGATACATTCCGTGTCTGCCGGAATCTCGGAAAGTGCAAAATCTTTCTGGTTATCATCCTCCACATTGCTGACACAGATTGCAGCACTGCCGCCCTTTTGTTGTATGTACGAGACAATTTCGTTTGAGAGTGTCAGATCACGATCTTTGTACCGGTTCGTGATCAGCATAAATTTACGCATCTACTTATCCAATTCTCCGTGTGCTGCTTCCACAACTGCGTGAATATCCACGGATTCCTCCTTTATTGCTTCGTCCGATTTTTCAATATGCACGAGATACTCGATGTTTCCCTCCGGTCCCTTGATCGGTGAGTATTCCAAATGGTGTACCGAAAATCCGTTTTCCAGTGCAAAGGTAATGATCCTCTCGATCACTTCCTCGTGAACGGCCTTATCACGTACCACGCCTTTCTTTCCCACTTTTTCCCGTCCGGCTTCAAACTGTGGTTTGATCAGACATACCATCTGTCCGCCGTCCTTTAACAGTGCATATGCCGCCGGAAGCACTTTGGTCAGGGAAATAAATGAGACATCCACCGAAGCAAAATCGAGCACATCATCGATATCTTCCGGTGTGACATAGCGGATGTTTGTTTTTTCCATACAGACAACCCTTGGGTCCTGGCGCAGTTTCCATGCAAACTGGCCATATCCCACATCGACGGAATACACTTTCTTTGCCCCGTTTTGCAGCATGCAGTCCGTAAACCCGCCCGTCGAAGCACCGATGTCCATGCACACCATGCCATCTAAGGAAATGGAAAAATGTGTCATTGCTTTTTCCAGTTTCAGACCGCCGCGGCTGACATATTTCAATGTATTTCCGTGGATCTCAATCGGAGCATCCTCTGCAAAAGTGCTTCCCGCCTTATCCTCCCGGTTATTGTTGACAAATACATTGCCTTCCATAATCATGGTCTTTGCCTTTTCCCGCGATGGTGCCAGACCACGTTTTACAAGAAGTACATCCAATCGTTCTTTCATAATTCCTCCGGTAATTCTGCTAATATTTTTTCCGTCACGGAATCTGCATCCAGTCCCAGTGCTTTTTTTAATTCGCCAACACTTCCATGTTCCACAAAGCAGTCAGGAATTGCAATCCTGAGGACCTTTGTATGCAGTGCTTCTTCCTCCAGAAATGCAGCCACATGCTCTCCAAATCCCCCGCTTGCCACGTTCTCTTCCATCGTCACAAGAAGCGGATGGGATTCTGCCAGTTTCCGCAGGCAGTTTTTATCCAGTGGCATGGCAAATCTTGCATTTACCACCGTTGTCGGGATTCCTTTTTCTGCCAGTTTTTTTCTTACCTGCCAGGCGGTTTCCACCATCGAACCGATCGCAAAAAGTGCAACCTCTGTACCCTCGGCGAGTACTTCCGCACAGCCTTTTTGAATCGGTGCCCGCTGATCTTTCCAGAGATCGCAGGCTTCTCCGCGCGGATAACGGATCGCCACCGGTTCCTCTGCAGCAATCGCATACTTGAGCATATCGGAAAGCTCCCATTTGTTTTTCGGAGCCATAACCGTCAGGTTCGGAATACTTGACAGATACGACAGGTCAAAAATTCCCTGATGCGTGGCGCCATCCTTTCCGACTAATCCTGCACGGTCTACGGCAAACACAACCGGGAGATTCTGTGCACACACATCATGTAATACCTGGTCATAGGCACGCTGTAAAAAAGAAGAATACACCGCAAATACCGGTTTGAGTCCCGCCTTTGCCATGCCGGCTGCAAACGTCACTGCATGCTCCTCGGCAATTCCCACATCAAAAAAACGTTCCGGGAAAAGATTTTTAAATCTCTTTAAACCGGTTCCGTCTGCCATCGCTGCGGTAATCGCAACCACCTTCGGCTCCCGCTCCCCCATTTTGCGCATGACGGTGGAAAACACATCCGTGTAATGCGCTTTTTCCTGATGATACAGCGGAACACCGGTGTCAATGTCAAACGGTCCCGTTCCATGGAAGCGCGCCGGATGACGCTCGGCAGGAAGATATCCCTCTCCCTTGATCGTGCGTACATGAACCAGCACCGGACCGCGCACACGCTTTGCCTCCGCAAGCACTTTTCGGATTTCTTTTATGTTGGTGCCATCCACCGGGCCTAAATAGGTGATTCCCATATTTTCAAAAAACATTCCCGGAACAAACAGCTGTTTGATACCGCTTTTGGCGTTGCGGATCCGTTTGACCATCCGCTCCCCCACAACCGGAATCCGGTTTAGGGAATTGGTCACACCGTCTTTTAAATCCAGATAGGCATCCGAGGTGCGGAAGGAATTCAGATACTGGTTCATTCCTCCCACATTTTCGGAGATCGACATCTGGTTATCATTTAACACAATAATAAAATTGGTTTTCATGCGGGAAGCATTGTTCATTGCTTCGTATGCCATACCGCCGGTCAGTGCCCCGTCTCCGATCACAGAGACCACATAATAATTGTCACCGGTCAGTTCCCTCGCCTGCGCCATGCCAAGTCCTGCGGAAATGGAAGTGGAGCTGTGCCCGGTATTGAATGCATCCGCCGGATCTTCCTGCGTCTTTGGGAATCCGCTCATCCCGCCATACTGCCGTAAAGTGGCAAACCCCAACTTACGCCCGGTTAAAATCTTGTGCGTGTAGGACTGATGTCCGACATCCCAGATAATCCGGTCTCTCGTCAGGTCAAATGACAGATGAAGCGCCATCGTCAGTTCAATCACACCCAGATTCGATGCCAGATGCCCTCCGGTTTTTGCAATATTTTCCACCAGAAAATCACGGATTTCTTCCTGTAGCTCTGCCAGTTCTTCCTCGTTTAGTTGTTTGATATCATTTACTTTTTTTATCCGATCTAAAACCATGTTGCCCTCGAAAAATTAATGATCCCTGTTGATCAAATAGAAAAACAGGTCATGCAGAAACGTATGCTCTCCTTCAAATTCATCCAGTATCTTTATTGCTTCCCCGGAAAGCCTCTCTACATCCTTTTTTGCCTGCTCCAGCCCCTCAAATGTCACATAGGTTGCCTTCTCATTTTCCGCATCACTGCCGATCGGTTTACCGAGTTTTTCAAAAGATCCCGTGACATCGAGAATATCATCCTGAATCTGAAAGGCAAGTCCCAGCTTTGCTCCGGCTTCCTGCATACGCGCAACCGACACTTCATCCGCGCCTGCCAAAATGGCTCCGATCATAAGCGATGCTTCAATCAGCGCTCCGGTTTTTAACCGGTAGATAAAGTCCAACCGGTTACGGTCGATGGTCTGTCCGGTTTTCTCACTCTCCACATCCACCACCTGGCCGCCGATCATTCCGTATATACCCGCTTTTTGTGCCAGCACGGAAAAAGCCCTGACAATTCTCCAGTCTCCTTCGTTTCTGGTCAGCGCTGCTGCCACGGTCTCAAACGCATAATTTAAAAGCGCATCCCCCGCAAGAATTGCCATTGCTTCCCCGTATACCGCGTGGGTTGTCTTTTTCCCACGCCGGTATTCGTCGTTATCCATCGCCGGAAGATCATCATGGATCAGTGAATAGGTGTGGATCATCTCAATCGCCGCCATAAAATCATCAATTGCCGGATTCGTTCCGTCAAACATCTGGTAAGATGCTTCCATCAGCATCGGCCGCAGACGCTTTCCGCCTGCAAAAACACTGTATTCCATGGCATCGAGCACGGTCTGCTGAAACCCCTTTTCCTGTGGCAGAAACGGTGCGATCCGTGCTTCAATGTCTGCCGCCCTGCGTTTTATTTCCTGTCTGATCTCCATCAGAATTCCTCCAATTTTCCATCCTGGTTCAGTACAAGCATTGCCTTTTCTATCGTATCCAAAGACTGGCCGGCTGCTTTGATCTGTTCCAGTCCCTCTTTGTATAGGGCAAACGAACGGTCTAACGTTACGTTTTCGTCTTCCATCGCATCAAGTATGGAATCGATCTTTGCAAACCGTTCCTCCAGTCCCGGTTCTTTTTTTTCTAATTCATCACTCATTTTTTACTCCTTCGGCTGCCTGAATTTCTGTCACTGCTGCCGTCAGTGTGCCATCCAGCAAATGGATCTGCACGATATCTTTTTTCCTGATCTGGTGGATGCTCCGCAGTGCCTGATGGTTCCCATCCTCCACGAATGCATACCCTCCACTGAGTTTCTTTACCGGGGAATAGCTCTCCAGCGTGCCTGCCAGAAGTGCCAGACGGTGTCTGTGCTCACGCAGCAGTTCCTCCATGCGTCCGGTCAGTTTCTCTTCATACTCTGCCACTCTTCGCCGGTTTTCATTCATCCGCTGCTGAGGGCTGAGATAGTGCAGACGCATCCTCTGGTGCTCCAGGTGGTTTCTTGCCACGGTTACTTTCCTTTGGAGTTCTTTGTCCATCTGCTGCCGCATGCCAAGCAGTTCCTGCATTGCCTGCCGGTAATCAAACACCGCCAGCTCCGCTGCTGCAGACGGAGTCGGTGCCCGCAGGTCTGCGACATAATCTGCAATCGTAAAGTCCGTCTGATGACCGACAGCGGAGATCACCGGAATCCGGCAGTCAAAAATGGCCCGTGCCACCATTTCTTCGTTAAATGCCCACAGATCCTCTATGGATCCACCGCCCCGTCCGACAATGATTACATCCACGCCGATCTGTTCAAGTGCATGAATTCCATGGACAATTGATGCTGCCGCACCCTCTCCCTGCACCAGGGCCGGGCAGAGAATCAGCTGCACATACGGGTTCCTGCGCCCGGCGATGTTACGGATATCCTGAATTGCTGCCCCAGTCTCTGCCGTAACAATCCCCACGGTTTTCGCATACTTTGGAATGGGCTGTTTGTATTCTTCTGCAAACATTCCCATTTCTTCAAGTTCCCGCTTTAACGCTTCAAATTTCAGATACAGATTTCCCTCTCCATCCCGTTCAATCGTCCGTGCATAGATCTGGTATCTGCCATCTCTTTCATACACTTCCACGGATCCGGTTACAACCACGCGGTCGCCCTCTTTCATCGGGAATTTTAATCCTTCCCTGCGGCTTCCTGCAAACATGATCGCGTTTATCGTTCCGTCTGCATCTTTCATTGTAAAATAAATATGCCCGCTGGAGTGATACTTACAGTTAGATACCTCTCCCTTGATGCTGATATGGTGCAGCATAAAGTCCTGAGCGAACATATTTTTAATGTATTTATTTACCTGCCCTACCGAATATACATGTTTCATCATTCTGCAAACTTTGCAAGAATTCCATTGACAAATGCCGGTGACTCATTGGTTCCGTATTGTTTTGCCAGTTCCACAGCCTCATTGACCGCAACCTTAAACGGAATCTCATCATCGTAACGGATCTCATATACCGCCAGACGAATCAATGCCAGATCCACTTTTCCCATACGGGTTGTCTTCCAGCCTTTTGCAACTTCGTTGATCGCCTCATCAATTTCTGACAGATGGTTATAGATATCCCGATAGCGCTCTGCGATATACTGGAAATCCTTGTCTGTCACATGGTCAACTTCCTCGCCAAATAATACCAGCTGTTCTGACAGTTCTCCCGCGTCAAAAAATTCTACACGGAAAAGCATCTTAAATACATTTTCTCTTAACTCTCTTCTTGTCATCTTCTCTCCTCGCTTAAAAATAAAGGATGTCTTTCATTTAGACATCCTTTATTATACCATATTCTGTTTCGAATACAAAGATTTAATTGTCAGTTCCCATATCAACACTTGCAATACGGACATTGACAACAGCGACTGTCAGACCTGTCATATTCTCAATGGCAGCCTTTACTTTATCCTGTACCTTGGCAGAGACTTCCGGAATGCTGTAACCATATGCAATGTTGATGGCAACATCAACCTTTACTTCATTGTCCATAATTTCAATCATGATTCCCTTAGAAAGGTTCTTCATGCCGAGCTTGCTGACAATTTCGTTTGTGATGTTTCCCGCCATGGAACTGACGCCATCTACTTCTGTTGCTGCAAGTCCTGCAATGATCGCAACGACTTCATCTGCGATACGGACATCCCCGATGGGATCTGATTTTATCTGAACTGTTTTTCTGCTATCAGCCATAATACAATTGCCTCCTCAGTATTTTATCTTTGCTTATTATAACAGACTCTGTATTATTTGGAAAGCATAAAATTATACAACCTGTCCCTTGGATACATATACCTGATACGACTCATTTCCGGTCAATGACTTGCCCTCTGTGACACGTACATTCTTGTCGGTAATCACGTATTCCACGCTTGCATTATCTTCCACTACGGTATCCTGCATCAGCACACAGTTTTTCACTTTTGCGCCTTTTCCAACGTGAACGCCTCGAAACAGGACGCTGTTTTCGACCTCTCCCTCGATCACACAGCCATCGGCAACCATAACATTCTTTGCTTTGGAACCGTTGATATAACGGGTCGGGTTATCGTCACGGATCTTGGTGTAAATCTGATTTGGAGAAAACAGTGCATTTAAGTTTTCTTCCTGTAACAGACGCATATTTTCTTCAAAATAACTCTGGGTATCATGGATATTGACCACATAGCCATCGTAACAGAACCCGCGGATATCCAGCCGGTCAATCTGCTTGTCCAAAAGGTCACGTACAAAGTAAGTATGCCCATGTACATACGCATCATCTATCATATTGATCAAAAACTCGCGTTCTACCACATAAATATTCATGCTGAAATTCATCTCCCCCTCTTCGGTCGGGTTGATGTAAATCTTGCTGACGCGGTCTCCGTTCATGCCGAGTGCATAGTACAGATCCATGCGGTCCCTGCTCTGACGGATAAATGCCTTCGGAATTTCCTGCTTGCGGTACATCATGGTCACATCCGCACCACTCTTGATATGCGCATCTAAAAGTTCATTAAAATCAAAATTGATGGCAATATTTGCATCGGTCATAATGACATATTTCTGTGGCTGCTTTAACAGATATCCGCGCAGACTCTCAAGTGCCTCGATGCGTCCCTCGAATACCTTTACCTGTTTCTGTGCGAACGGAGGAACAATATTCAGGCCTCCGTTTTTACGGACCAGATCCCACTCACGGCCGGCGCCGAGATGATCCAGCAGGGAATGGTAATTTTTTCTTACGATAATGGAAATATTGTCAATTCCGCTATGTACCATGCTGGAAAGAATAAAATCGCACATGCGGTATCTGCTGGCAAATGGAATGGATGCCATGAGGCGCTCCGAAGCCAGCTCCGGCACCATTGCATCATAGCTGTTCGGGAAAATAATTCCCAATGCCTCTGTCTTTGAATTTAACATTGCTCCTCACCCTCCTTCACATCTTCATAAATCATAGCGCTCGGACCAATTTTGGCGCCTTTTCCGATCGTCACATCCGCTGCAATTGTGGCAACTTCTCCGACACCTTCTCCTTCTGGCTTAGCTCCCACAACGGCATCTTCTTCTACGGTTGCATTTTCTGCAATGATACAGTGTCTGACAACTGCACCTGCCTTAATGGTGGAATGTCCCATCACAACCGCATCCTCTACGATAGCACCTTCCTCCACGGTAACACCCGAAAACAGAATCGAATGTCTGACCGTTCCCTTGATATTACATCCATCGGTAATCAGACAGTTATCCAACACAGCATTCTCTCCGATTCTGTGACCGGTCATACCACTGTTTCGGCTGTAAATCTTCCAGTTTTCATCAAACAGATTGATTCCACTGTGCTCCGGATCAAGCACTTCCATATTTGCCTCCCACAGAGACGGAATGGTTCCGACATCTTTCCAGTATCCGTTGAAATGATAAGCATACATCTTTCTTCCGTCACGCAACAGATTTGGAATAATATTGTTTCCGAAATCGTTCTCTGAATTTGGATCTGCTTCGTCCTCAATCAGATATTTTTTTAAAATATCCCAGTTGAATATGTAGATTCCCATGGACGCAAGATTGGATTTCGGCTCCTTTGGTTTCTCCTGGAATTCCGTAATCTTATCATCCTCGTCTGCTACCATCAGACCAAAACGGGATGCATCCTCCCACGGTACTTCCATGACTGCGACCGAAAATTCTGCTCCCTTCTTCTTATGGAATTCAAGAAAATCACTGTAATCCTGTTTGCAGATCTGGTCTCCCGAGAGAATAATTACATACTGCGGATCATAGCGTTCAATAAAAGCAATATTCTGATAAATAGCATTTGCCGTGCCTTTGTACCAGTCAGACCCCGATGCTTTCTGGTACGGCGGAAGCACATGCACACCTCCGTAAAGACGGTCCAGATCCCACGGCTGGCCATTTCCAATATACTCGTTTAATACAAACGGCTGATACTGGGTCAGAATACCCACCGTATCAATTCCTGAATTTACGCAGTTCGACAGCGGAAAATCAATGATACGGTACTTTCCCCCAAACGGAACTGCAGGCTTTGCAAGCTTCTGTGTCAGTGCATATAATCTGGACCCCTGGCCTCCGGCAAGCAACATCGCAACTAGTTCTTTTGCCATATAAGTATCCCCCTTCTGTTCATAATAAATTACACTTATTATGGTATCATAAAAGGTGGATAATTCCTAGCACTTTTGGCTCTTTTCGTTTTTTTTAGCAAAAACTTTTGTACTATGATATAATAAGAGAAACAAATCATAACGGAATCAGGAGGAAATCCCATTGAAACGATTACACTTCACCAGATGCAGGACTTCTTTGCTTGCTGTTTTACTCGCTTTTTCCGTAGCTTTTGTACCTGTACCATCCATTTCTGATACAAGTTCCAATTCTGCAGCACTCCTTACGACTGCACAAGCTGCCAAAAAGAACACCAAAAACAGTTTTTCACTCAATGAAGTACCAAAATACAACGGAAAAGCTTCTGTTGTTGTACACGGCAACCAGCCCTATTTTACTTCGCGGGAAAAGCAAAACACCAAAAGTTTTGAGTCGTATCATAAACTTGATAAACTCGGACGCTGCGGTGTCGCCTATGCCAATATAAGCATTGATACCATGCCGACTGAAAAGCGCGGGGAAATCGGACAGATCCGGCCTTCTGGCTGGCATACGGTCAAATACAGCGGCGTGGTAGACGGAAACTATCTGTACAACCGCTGCCATCTGATCGCTTACTGTCTTACAGCTGAAAATGCCAACAAAAAGAATCTGATTACCGGTACCCGTTATCTGAACAACGAAGGCATGCTGCCTTATGAGACAAAGACGGCCCAGTATATCGACAAAACCAAAAACCATGTTTTATACCGTGTGACACCGGTTTTTAAAGGCAGTGATTTAGTTGCCTCCGGTGTACTGATGGAAGCCTACTCTGTAGAGGATCAGGGAAAGGGAATCTCTTTTTGTGTGTACTGCTACAATGTACAGCCGGGTGTTGCCATAGATTATGCCACCGGTGACAGTCATCTGCGTGGAAAAAATAACCAGAATTCCCATAATAGTTCTGCAAAGGAACACGCATCCGCGGTCTATATTTTAAATACTAACACCAAAAAATTCCACAAACCGGACTGTTATTCGGTAAAGCAGATGCGCAGTAAAAACCGAAAAAAATACAAGGGGCTCCGCAAGAAATTGATCAAAGACGGATATTCCCCTTGTAAAAACTGCAACCCATAACGGCTGCCGGTATTTTGACAACTATACTTCAAACGTATTCAGCCTTGCGGCAAGTTCATGGGAACCTGCTGTAAGTCCTGATATATCATTTTCCACCTCATTCATATGCGCTGCCAGTTCCTGTGTCGTTGCCGTAACCTGCTGGCTTGCGGCTGCGGTACTTTGCGCACTTCCTTCTACCTTTTCCACCTGCTCCGATACGGAATGGATCTCCGACATGGTCTGTAAAACGATGGATGAAATCCGGGCTACTTTTTCATTCGTCTCGGAAATGCCATCTTCAATCAGGGAAAAGGAAGTAATCACTTCGCTGGTATCATCAATATTTGTCTGATTGCTGTTTACAACCAGATCAATACATTTTGCGCACTCTTCGAATCCGTTGACAAGTGATGTGATAATGGTTTTGATGCGCTCCAGCTCATTGGATGTATTCTCAGACAATCCTTTGATGCTTTCTGCAACAACGGCAAACCCTTTTCCGGCTTCCCCTGCCCGAGCTGCTTCAATGGATGCATTCAGGGCAAGCAGGTTTGTTTCGGATGCGATTTCTTCAATACTGGAGAGAATTTCTGACATTTTTTCGATCGTCTGGTTCGTTTCTGCAATCCGGGAAGCAATGGTGGAAACATTATCGGTCATCTGTGCACTTCCCTTTGACATTGCCTCTATATGGTGTTTCATATTACCGGAATTTTCGCGCAATGTCTCTGTACATTGATTGATATTCTCTGTTGCAGAAGCTATTTCATCCTCCCCACTCTGGATATCCGTAATGGTTTTATGCATCTGTCCGATTGCTTCTGCCTGATGGGTTGCTTCCGCTGCAATGCCTTCAATGGCATCTGCAATCTGCCCGGTCGCTTTGTGTGCGGAATCGGTCATGTCCTTCAACCGGTCCCCGGCATCCGTTACGCTCTGGGATATGGACATACTGTCTTTTATGATGCCGCCAAATTTTTCCATGGATTCATTGGCATTTCTGACCATTGCACCAAGTTCGTCCTGCCGGTTTATCACGTTACTGTCAACCGCACCGGTGAGTTTCCCGGAAGAAATATTTTCAAGTTTTCCACGGATGACATCCAATACCTTTACGAGACGTCTTGCGACAAAATAAGTAAGGAATATCATTGCTATGATAAGGATAATACCCTCAGCGATCAGTATGCATACATCCTGCCGGAAAGTCTGTTCGATTTTTTTCGTATTTGCACTTGCTTCAATATTTGCATTGATATCATCCGTATAGCATCCTGTCGTCAGCACCCAGTTCCACGGCTCAAATTCCTCACTGTAAGCAATTTTAGGTGCCTGTGTTTTACCATCAGATTTCGTAAAAATAAATTCGTTGAACCCGCCGCCTTTTTCTGCTGCTTTCATGATTTCCTGTATGATCATGACACCATTATTGTCTTTTAATTCTTTCCGGTTTGATCCTTCCTGATCTGGCAGGATCGGATGCATGACAAGGGTATAATCGGTACTGTCTACCCAGATATATCCATCTCCTTCATCTCCGTAGCGGAAATTTCTCAATGTCTCAAGTGCGTTTGTCTTTGCGGTTTCTTCCTCCATCTGCCCGTTTTTGAACTGGTCGTAATAATACTTCACGATGGTAATTCCCGACTGTACCTGCGACTTTACTTCTGTTTTGTATCCATCCAGAATATCCTCATAGCGGATATCTTTGATGGTTGTTTCCGTAAATTTGAATATGCCCGCACATGTGCCGACAAGGATCAGACATGCCGCTATAATAATTCCTGTAAAAATTACGGACAGTCTGGCTGACAGTGATTTTTTCATTTGTAAGACCTCCCAATTGCTAAACATAGCTTATATATTTACTGTTACTGTTATATTATATTATAACACTTTTCCCATGTTTATCCAACAGACGCAGCCCTATTTTCCAATGATTTCATCGGTATTGATGAATTCATACGGTGTCTGCTGGTAAACGTAATAATTCAGCCAGTTTGCATAAAGGATATTTCCATGTGACCGCCACTGCAGCATCGGCCGCTGCGTTGGATCATCATCCGGATAATAATTACACGGAAGCGTGATCGCAAGTCCCTTCTCCCTGTCACGCTTATATTCACTGTCTAATGTCATCCGGTCATATTCCGGGTGTCCCATCACAAAAATCTGGCTGCCATCCTGATTGATTACCAGAAAAACCCCCGCCTCTTTTGATTTTGCCAGAATGGTCAGTTCTTCATGCTTTAAAATATCTTCCTCCCGGATCTCGGTATGCCGGGAATGTGGAGCATAAAAATAATCATCAAATCCGCGTACCATCGGAATCTTGCGATTCATTACATGGTGCCGGAATACCCCGAACATTTTCTGCTTTAGATCATATTTTTGGATTCCGTAATGATAATAAAGTGCAGCCTGCGCCCCCCAGCACAAATGCAGGGTGGATGTCACATGCTTTTTGGACCACTCCATAATCTCACACACTTCATCCCAGTAATCGACTTCTTCATATTTCATCTGTTCCACCGGTGCACCGGTAATGATCAGCCCGTCAAAATACTGGTTCTTAATTTCCTGAAACGTCTGATAAAACTTGTTCAGGTGGCTCTTTGAAGTATGCGTGGATGCATGGGATGCCGGTGCAAGCAGCGATACGTCTACCTGTAACGGGGTGTTTGACAATGACCGGAAAATCTGCAATTCCGTCTCTTCTTTCAGTGGCATCAGGTTCAGAATCACGATATTGATCGGACGAATATCCTGATGCATCGCACGGGACTCATCCATCACGAAAATATTTTCCTGTTCGAGGATCTCCTTTGCAGGCAGATCACTTTGTGTTCTGATTGGCATAACTTTTTCTACCTCCCACCAAATTGTTCTATAAATGTATCTTCGGAAATAATCGGAATTCCCAGTTCTTTTGCCTTACGATTCTTAGATGATGCGGATTCTACGTCATTGTTGACAAGATATGCCGTCTTTTTTGAGACGCTTCCTGTCACTTTTCCGCCCTGGCTTTCTACATAGGCCTTAAATTCATCCCTGTTTTTATAGTGATGCACATCTCCGGTGATCACAAAGCTCAGTCCCGCACAGCTTCCGGAAGAAGTATCCTGCACTTCTACATGTTCTATCGAAAGTTCATGAAGCAGATCCTCAAACCCACTGTGGTTTTTTTCATTCTGATACCAGGTTACAATTGATCGGGAACGTTCCGCTCCGATCCCCTCAATATCCTCAAACCCGTCCCCCTGATGCAGACGTTGCAAAAAGCCTTCAAAACCAATGGCGGCAACAATTTTTTTCCCGGCATCCACACCGATCAGCGGTATGCACAGGGCAAATATAAAGTTCACCGGATGTACCTGCCGGCTTTTTTCAATGGACTGTTCCATATTTGCCACAGATTTTTCACCAAAGCCCTCCATCTGGCTGATCTCCCCGAAATGCTCTTTCAAACGGAAAATATCCGCAAATTCATGGATAAATCCCGCATTCATAAAACGGAGCATCGTCTGAATGGAAAGACCGTCGATATCCATCCCCCACTTGCTGACAAAACGGGTAAATTTCTTGACATTTTTGGCTGTACAGTCCGGATTGGTACAATGCAGGGTCTTTGTGCCACTGTTTTCACTCACATGAACTTTTGTCGGTGCATGGCACACCGGACACTGGGATGGAATCTCCGGAGCACCTACAGCATCTTTTACCGCAATACATTTCGGAATGATCTTATTGGCTTTGATCACGGAAAGTGTACACTCTTTTCCGATTCCCAGACGCTCGATCTCGCTGATATTGCATAGAGATGCTCTCGATACCGTTGTTCCCTCAATCTGCACCGGTTCAAACACGGCAACCGGGGAAATCGTAGACACCGCACACGACCATTCGATATATTTTAGTTTTGTATCCACGGCCTCATCCTGCCATTTGAACGCAAAACCGGCGCGTGTCGCATGATGCCCGGTCACGCTTCCCGATGCCGCATAATCCGTATCATCATAACAGATCACCAGACCATCTACCGGAATATCCATTTTTCCGCTCTCTACAAGTTTCGTCCATCGGTCAATGGCTTCCGGAAGTTTTTGGGCGGTTGTCGCTTCCCTGTCTACCACATCAAATCCCAGTTCTTCCAGAAAGTGCATCCGCTCTCCCCACGATACCATCGGCTCATCCAGATGCACCAGTGTAAATGCATGAAACCTGACATGGCGTGCCTTCACTTCTGCCGGATCTTCCAGATTCAGCGTTCCGGATGCCAGATTTCGCGGATTTGCATATTTTTCATCGTCATCCTCAATCATGTCGTTGATCTGTGCAAAATCTGTATAGGATATGGCAGCTTCTCCTCGCACAACCAGATGCCCCTGATACGAAATTTTTTGCGGGAATCCTCCGATCGCACCCTTTAAAAATGTAATGTTGGTACCCAGGTTTCCATTTCCTCTGGTAAGAATTTTTACAAGATTTCCGTTATCATACGTCAGAACCAGCGTAAGTCCGTCCAGTTTCCATGACAGCCAGATCGGATAAACTCCCGCCCATTGCTGCAGTTCTTCCACCTGTTTGGTCTTCGCCAGAGAAAGTGCCGGATACTCATGCGGTTCTTTTTGTCCGCTTCCGGATTCTTCATATCCGGCATTCTGCGTCGGGCTGTCCTTTATAATATATCCGGTTTTTTCTTCCAGCGTGGTAAGCTCATCAAACAAAGCATCCCACTCATAATTTGGCATGATTTCATCCTGTCCGTTATAATACGCAGCTGATGCTGCATTCAACTGTTTTACCAGTTCTTCAATCCGTTGCTTTTCTGTTTCCATTTTTGTTCTCTCTATCTATATGATGATTTACCACCGTATACGTGCCATGTATGGCAGAATTGCGTGGTTTTCGTTTTGATTTTTGTGATTTTTCCATTGGTCGCACGGGCTGATTGCTCGAATGTGCGATCAACTGTTTTAACTTTTTAAATTCCTCCGGTGTAACATCCCGGTACTTTCCTGATTCGAGATCTCCCAGTTCAATATTCATGATCCGTACACGTACCAGTTTCTGTACACGGTACCCAAAATATTCACACATGCGTCGGATCTGTCGGTTTAATCCCTGTGTCAGAATGATCCGGAACTGTTTTTTTCCTGTCCGTTCTACCCTGCATTTGCGCGTTGTCGTGCCAAGTTCCACAAGCGGAACACCGTTTGCCATACCATGCAGAAATGCATCCGTCACCGGACGGTTCACGGTAACAAGATATTCTTTTTCATGCATATTTCCCGACCGCATAATTTTGTTGACAATCCCACCGTTATTCGTCAACAGCAACAGTCCTTCCGACTCTTTATCCAGACGCCCGACCGGATAGATCCGTTTCGGATAATGCAGGAAATCAATCACATTATTTTTTTCCCTTTTTTCCGCCGTGCAGACAATACCCGCCGGCTTGTTAAGCGCGATCAGTATCATTTCTTTTTCTTTTTGTACCGGTCTTCCACAGAAACAGACCTCCTGTCCATCCGATACCTGATCCCCCATCCGCGCGGTTTTTCCGCCGATGGTTACATTTCCTGCTTCAATCTGGCGATCTGCTTCTCTTCTGGAGCATACCCCTGCTTCACTTAAAAATTTATTAATTCTGACTTCCACGTTTCTTCCCTGTCTGACAAAAATCGCGGAGACCTCACAGCCTCCGCTTCTTTATGATGTCTTTATTATTTTACCGTTTTTAATAAATCGCTCTTGATGTATCCGGTTTTTCCCTGGAACTTCACCTTCGTCCATTCTCCCTTGGTGCCAAGTTTCTTTAATTTTACGCCCGCATCCACTTTTCCAAGAAGTTCTCCATCTGTACTGGCGGTTTTACGCACATTGCAGATATCCTTCGTTTTTACGGTTCCCTTGCCGGAACCTGACTTGGAAGACACTTCCTTTACAAATTCGCTCTTTACATATCCGGTTTCTCCCTGAAATTTTACCTTGGTCCAGTCACCTTCCGTTCCAAGTTTCTTCAGTTCCACACCAATATCCACTTTTCCGAGGAGCTCACCATCCGTACTCGGGCTCTTTCTGACATTACAGATATCTTTTGTCTTGACCGTACCGGTAGATTTCTTGGAATCGCTCTTTGGGGTATCTTCCTTCTTTTCCGTAGACTCCGTTGTCTGGGTTTCCTCGGTCTTTTGAGTTTCTTCCTGTTTCTTTGTCTCTGTGGTCTGGGTTTCCTGCGTCTGGCTTTCCGTCTCTGTCGTCTGAGTTTCGGTATTGCTTACAATCGTTTCTCTCCATTTTGCCATGGCATTTCGAAGTGTTCCACCCACCATATTGGCAAGTTTTTCATCACTCTTTACAGCTTCATTATAGCTTGTCTGCACCTCTTTCTGCAGAGCAACCACTTCATCACTCTTCTCATATGCCAGAATCAGGGAATACAGATTTGCATCCAGATCCTGATCCAGGAAATTGAAATTGTATGCAGAGTATATGTTATTGATGATCAGATTTCCCTTTCCGTCTCTCTCCACATAGAAGAAATCCATTCCCGGTGCCGGAGTATCCACACCTTTGAATTTCAGATCATAGCATACAGATACCAGATAAGAATCATCGGTTGCCCCCTTTGTGGAATAACAGGTGATGTTCTGATAATCCTCATAATACTCAGAAAACGTCGTGATATAACTCTTTTCATTGTCACTGAGCGGCTGTGCAATCATCTCCAGCGAATCCGTATCTCCACCGGCATATGCCGCATAATAATTTTCCATCAGTGTCACAAGTTCCGGATCTGCATCTTTCTGCAGCTTACCAATTTCCTGATATTCTGTAGTCTGTGTCACTCCCTGTGTACCGTTTTGTGTCTCTTTCTGATCTTTCTGCGGACCGGTACACTTTACCAGAATCACAACAAGAATCACAAATAAAACAGCTGCGCAAAAATATCGTCTATATTTCACAAAAAAGTCTGTAAACTTTTTTAATTTTTCATTCTGCATATGAACCCTCCATAAAAATGCATCTTTCCATTTATGATACCACACCTCATACTATTCGTCCAGTAAAAAAGCGGTGCATGACGCACCGCTTTTCCTGTTGTTCCATGGGTAAGTTGTTTCCTTGCCACATAGCATAAACTGCACCCGGCGGGAATCGAACCCGCATCTCAGGAGTCGGAGTCCTGCGTTCTATCCATTATACTACGGCTGCATAGCACTCTTATTTCACAAGCGCCTTTTTACTATATCACACTTCAAATTTAGAGTCAATCCACACTTTGATGTAAAATATGAAGTATTTCTTCCAGCTGCTTTACCGGAAGCTGCCCCGGTGCGCTCGCCTGCCCGCCTGCGCCAAATGTCACACACGATCCGAAAAACTCTCCGGCCACGCGGGAAATCCCCCCTTTTGCACCCATAGACATGGTAATCAGCGGATGATCCGGATGGTTTTCATGAAAGCGGTTGGTCTCCTCCAGCAAATGCAATACATCCCACATATTCTGCGGCATAACTGCCAGTTTCACGACATCTGCGCCACTCTCACGGATCTGTTCCAACAGCATGCGGATCACCTCCGGGTCCGGCGTCTGTTCAAAATCATGATGGGAAGCAATCACATATGCTCCCATCTCCCGCAACATCGCTATTTCTTTCTGCGGATTTTTTGCTTCAAAATATTCCACATCAATAAAATCCACGACCTCTGATTCTGCCGCCACCTGATGAATATCATAAATATCCGCCGCGGAAAGTGCTTTGCACCCTCCCTGATTTTTAGAACGGAAGGTATACACCAGAATACTTTCCTTTATGATATGTTTCATTTCGTTTAATATTTCGCGGATCGCATTCGGACTTTCCACGTTTTCAAACGCATCCACACGCCACTCAATCATTTCCGTGTGTGCTTCTTCCAGCCTTCTGGTTTCTCTTAAAATTTCTTCTTTCGAAGACTCCATGACCGGCACACACACGAGCGGTTTCCCTTTTCCTATAATCTTTCCTTTTATACAAAGCAGATTTTCCATCTCTGCACCTCCTGCTGTGTTGTAATTCTCTGTTATTATATTCTAAAAGCCCGAAAGAAACAACCGATTCCTGTTATTTGACAATTTTCCCGTTTTCCATTAAGATAGTCACGGTATGTGATATCCGAACTTAAGAGATAGGAGAAAAAAATGAGTTTTGAATTTTTAAACCAATTACCGACTCCGGCAGACATTAAGCGCGATTATCCGCTTTCCCCGGAGCTTCGTGAATTAAAAAAACACAGAGACCTCATGATCTCTGATGTAATTACAGGTAAAGATTCACGTGTCCTCGTAATCATTGGACCGTGTTCTGCAGATAACGAAGATTCTGTATGTGATTATGTGAGCCGTCTGACCAAAATCCAGGAAGATGTCAAGGATCAGGTCATCTTAGTTCCGCGTATTTACACCAACAAACCACGTACAACCGGCGAAGGCTACAAAGGTATTGCTTCCCAGCCAGATCCGGAAAAAGCTCCGGATATGATCGAGGGTCTGATCGCCATGCGTAAAATGCACATCCGTGCAATCGAAGAAAGCGGTCTTACCTGTGCCGATGAAATGCTTTACCCGGAAAACTGGGGATATGTCGAGGATCTTCTCTCCTACGTTGCCATCGGAGCACGTTCGGTAGAAGATCAGCAGCATCGTCTGACGGTCAGTGGTTTTGATGTCGCTTCCGGAATGAAAAATCCTACCAGTGGTGATTTTTCTGTTATGCTCAATTCTGTATACGCGGCACAGCATCCGCATCATTTCGTTTATCGCGGATACGAGGTGGAGACAACCGGAAATCCTCTGACTCACGTGGTTCTTCGCGGTGCAGTCAGCAAGCACGGCAATACCACCCAGAATTATCACTATGAAGATCTGATCCGTCTTCATGAGATGTACGAAAAAATGGATGTCATCCATCCGGCAGCCATCATTGATACCAACCATTCCAACTCCGGAAAGAAGTTTAAGGAACAGATCCGTATCGCAAAAGAAGTGATGCATAACCGCCAGCTTTCTTCCGATATCCGTTCTCTGGTAAAGGGTCTGATGATTGAAAGTTACATCGAAGAGGGAAATCAGTCTATCGGAGATCATATTTACGGAAAATCCATTACCGATCCTTGTCTCGGATGGGAAGATTCCAAACAGCTGATCTATGACATTGCGGAGATGAACGCAAAGTAAACAGTTTTTGTCTGAAAACAAAAATGGAGTGTAAAAAGTGTTCCTTTTGCACTCCATTTTTTTATAATTTTTCTACAACAAAACGTAACAGCCGGATTCCAACAGATGCCTCCAATACACATCCAAGAAGTACCAGTACCGCAACTCCCATCCCCCATGCCAGCCGCAGCAGCCATGGATTTTTCCGGTTATAAAACCTGTGCGGTTCTACCAGCAGTAAAAGCGCAAGCGCTGCAAGATACAAAATTCCATGCGGCAGCCACGATACCAGAAAAAAAACAATTCCAAGAATCCCCATATTCATCACACAGGCAGCAAAAAATACCCCGCCGGTAAAATAAATCAGGCAGCGCAATAATAATGGCAGAATTGCTTTTAAAGCAGTAAGGGAAAGGATTGTAATAATCACAAACACTTTTCCCCTTTCCCATAAAATATTTGCCAAAAGCGGCAAATACCCGGTATCCGATGCCGCAAATGCTTTCATATGATACGCATTTAAAAATCCATAAGTCGTAAAATATTCATATCCAAACAGACAGGTACATAAAATTCCCGCAAGACCAAAACAGATTCCAATCGCCAGTTCCTTTTTCATAAAAATTCCTAAAACTCTTTTCTTTTCAGCCTATGCCCTGTCCGTTTTCTTTATTCCATTTTTATAAATCCAGATGTTTTCCCATTCCGCCTTTTTTTGCTGCCGCATATGCCATAATTGCAGCAATGGTTTTTCCATCCTGAATTTTTCCTTCATAGATCATATCGCACAACTCTTCCAGTGTGTAAATTTCCACATCAATGGATTCCGCTTCATCCAAATGCCGGGTTCCCACTTCCAGATCGGTAGCTACAAAAATATCAACCGCCTCATCACAAAATGCCACCGTCGTACGCAGGGATAATAAATGTTTCACATTCGTGCTGCGGTATCCCGTTTCCTCTTCCATCTCCCGTGCCGCACAATACGCCGTATCTTCCGTCTTACTGTCCCGACAGCCGGCCGGAATTTCAAGTGTTTCTCTCTCCAGCGCATTGCGGTACTGACGCACCATCACAATTCTTCCATCCTTCATAACCGGAAGAATGGCGGCTGCGCCCATACGATGGGATACAAAATCCCACTCTGCTTCGTTTCCATCCGGAAGTTCCATCGTATCTTTGTAGATATCCAGAATTGCTCCCTTGTATACCAGTTCTCTCTTCAATCGTTTTACATGCTCTACCATATTTCAAACCTCTCTTTCCTGTCCGGACATCATCCCCGGATATTTTTCATCGTTCACAGTTTCTTCAAATTTGTAACATATCCATTTCACACTTTTCCGGTATAGTGAAATCATCAAAAGGAACCAAAACCTTTCGATCATTTTTTTCATAATCTGGCCAGTGCAGCCGTGCTGTACTGGTCCCTCCTTTTTATTCTATACGTCCCGTAAAATCCCAATGTATTTATTTTACAACACATTATAATATAAAAAAAGGCTTAATCCCGCTTTCCGCGGTCTTAAGCCTTTTTAAGTTCATTTTCACAATTACTTAGCGTAGTCAACAACACGCGATTCCCTGATCACATTTACCTTGATCTGACCCGGATATTCCAACTCAGTCTCAATCTGTTTTGAAATATCTCTGGCTAAAAGAACCATATCCGCATCGCTGATCTGCTCAGGAACAACTAAGATACGAACCTCTCTACCTGCCTGAACTGCAAAAGATTTTTCTACACCCTTATAGCTATTTGTAATATCCTCAAGCTGCTGTAAGCGGTTTGAGTATGTTTCCAAAGTCTCTTTTCTCGCACCCGGACGTGCAGCACTGATGGTGTCGGCTGCCTGTACCAGACATGCAATCAGACTCTCCGGCTCCACATCACCGTGATGTGCTTCCACTGCATTGATGACAAGAGGTGATTCCTTGTACTTTCTACACAGTTCCACACCCAGCTGGATATGGGAACCTTCCATATCATGATCTACAGCCTTACCAATATCATGTAATAATCCCGCACGTTTTGCCATACGGACATCCTCACCGATTTCTGCGGCAAGCAAACCTGTCAGCTGTGCGACCTCAATCGAATGTTTCAATGCATTCTGTCCATAACTGGTACGATACTTCATTTTGCCTAAAAGCCGGACAAGCTCCGGATGAATGCCGTGGATGCCGACTTCTAGTACAGCAGCCTCGCCTTCTTCACGAATCATTGTCTCTACTTCTTTTTGCGCTTTTTCAACCATTTCCTCGATACGTGCCGGATGAATTCGTCCATCCACGATCAACTTTTCAAGTGCAATTCTTGCAACTTCTCTTCGAATCGGATCAAAGCTGGAAAGGATAACTGCTTCCGGCGTATCATCAATGATCAGATCTACTCCTGTCATCGTTTCAAGTGTACGAATATTTCGTCCTTCCCTACCGATGATACGGCCTTTCATCTCATCATTCGGAAGCTGTACAACAGAGATTGTGGTTTCAGCAACGTGATCCGCAGCACATTTCTGAATTGCAGTAACTACATAGTCCTTTGCCTTCTTGTTGACTTCTTCCTTCGCCTGCGCTTCCATTTCCTTGATCATCTTCGCAGTGTCAATCTTCACATCTTCTTCCACGGTCTTTAAGAGGTATTCTTTTGCCTGTTCAGAGGTTAATCCTGAAATTCTTTCCAGTTCCTGTACGCGCTGTTCGTTGAGCTTTGCTATCTCAACTTTCTGCTTCTTTAAATCTTCTTCTTTGGCACGGAAACTTGCCTCACGCTTTTCAATCGCTTCGAGTTTCTTGTCCAGATTTTCTTCCTTCTGCACAATACGACGCTCGTTACGCTGAATTTCATTTCTACGCTCTTTGATCTCCTTGTCGATCTCATTCTTGGAACGAATGGTTTCTTCTTTGATCTCAAGCATAGCTTCGCGCTTCTTGTCTTCGGCATTTTTCACGGCCTCGTCGATGATGCCTCTGGCCTGCTCTTCTGCATTTCCAATCTTGGTATTTGCTACCTTCTTGTGATATTCAGTCGAGATAAACCATACAGCAACCGCAGTAATTATAAGTGTGATAACAACAGCAATAATTACTTGTGGCACAGGAGCACCTCCTTTATTAAGTTTTCATTGTACATATAACAAAAAGAAATATTAGTCTTCCATGTCATACTTCTACAACATTATAATTTTATCCTTTTTGCTTAAATATGTCAAGCAATACGTGCTTTCATTGTTTACTTTTCATAGCATGCAGCACATCATTGCTCCGAAAGCCCCTGCGCATCAGATACTGGTAAACACGTGTAAATTCTTTTTGGTCAGAATTTTGCGCGTCAAACTTTTTCTTTTCCAGCAGACGTATGATCTGCTCCTGTTCGTCCCCCTCATAACATTCCTCAAGGGCACGATCAATCACTTCTCCAGGAACTCCCTTTCCATACAGTTTTACTTTCAGCTGATAGCGGCTCATACGATCCTGACGATAATTGATATAGGTACATGCATAGCGGTAATCATCGACATAATGAAAAGATTTCACATATTCAAGTGCAAGATCAATACACGCCTGCGGATATCCGCCCTGTTTCAGTTTCTCCCGCAGCTGCTGCTCTGTACGGTCCATCTGTTCCAGCAGATGCATGGTTCTTCTCTTTGCACGCTTTCCCACCACTTCATAAATCAGCTGATGCTCCTCTTCATCCGAAAGTGTGCTTCCTTCCCGCATCCGAAACTGTTTTGCCTCTCCCCGGTAAAGAACAAGCTCCGTTCCATTATCCAGATGGAAACGAAGCCTGCCCTTTCCCAGAGTCGTACACTCTGTCACTGTAACCATATCTTATTCATTCTTGCTTTCCGCATCTGCAGATACCGGAGTCTCTTTTTCGCCTTCCGGGGTCTCATCCTCCTGTGCAAAATAATGTTCACGCACCATTTCCTCAATCATCTTACAGAATTCCGGATTTTCACGCAGATACGTTTTTGCATTTTCACGTCCCTGTCCGATCTTGTCTCCTTCATAAGCATACCATGCACCGGATTTGCTGATAATTCCGACATTTGCTGCCAGATCCAGAATATCTCCCTCTTTGGAAATGCCCTTTCCAAACATGATATCAAACTCTGCTTCACGGAATGGCGGTGCTACTTTATTTTTTACGACTTTGACACGGGTATGGTTACCAATGACTTCTCCTGCCTGCTTCAGCTGTTCTACACGGCGCACGTCCAGACGGACAGAAGAATAAAACTTAAGTGCACGGCCACCGGTTGTCGTCTCCGGATTTCCAAACATAACACCAACTTTTTCACGGAGCTGGTTGATAAAGATTACAATACAGTTTGACTTGCTGATCACACCGGTCAGCTTACGAAGCGCCTGACTCATCAGACGTGCCTGCAGGCCCACATGGGAATCTCCCATATCTCCGTCAATTTCCGCCTTTGGCACAAGAGCTGCTACCGAATCGACAATTACAATATCGACGGCTCCGGAACGCACCATGGTCTCGGTGATCTCGAGCGCCTGCTCTCCGCAGTCCGGCTGGGAAATATAGAGATTGTCAATATCAACACCGATATTCTTTGCATAGACAGGATCAAGCGCATGCTCTGCGTCAATGAATCCGGCAATCCCACCCTGCTTCTGCACCTCTGCCACACAGTGCAGTGCAACGGTAGTCTTACCACTGGACTCCGGTCCGTAAATCTCAATGATACGTCCTTTCGGAAGTCCTCCGAGTCCCAATGCAATATCCAGACTGAGGGATCCTGTAGGAACCGTTTCCACGTTCATATTTGCGGAATTGTCCCCCAGCTTCATCACAGATCCTTTGCCATACTGTCTCTCGATCTGTGCGATTGCCGCGTCCAGTGCTTTTAATTTATCGTCCTTTGCCATAATATTCTCCTTCTTATCGAACTTATGTTCGTATCTATGTTCTAATAGTAGTATATTTTGTTTGTATTGTCAATGCAAAATTTTAAATGGGGAAATAAAAAAAGACAGTCGCCCTGCAACTGCCTTTTATTATACGTTGTATCCTGCTACGCGTCAAGAAGTGTTTTCAGGTAATCCTCAATCGCATCCTGCGTCTGTAACCCTACCATCTTCTTTTGAAACATTCCATCTTTCATGAATACCAGCGTAGGAATACTCACAATCTGGTAATTTAATGCAAGCTGTGGCTGCTCGTCCACATTTACTTTGCATACTTTCACCTGATCTCCCATCGATTCTGCAACTGCATCCACAACCGGTGACTGCATCTGACAAGGGCCACACCAGGATGCCCAGAAATCAATCACGACCGGCACCTTTGCACCGACTACTTCTGCTTCAAAGTTTTCTTTTGTAATTGTTACAACTCCCATGACTTGTCCTCCTTTGATTAATTCTTACTGAACTCGGATAATACGAGTCCTTCGTTTCGGTCAAGTGTCATGCCGACACTCCATGCATTGACAAATAAAAGAAGCGGATTTCCCTTCATATCAATAACTTTCTTCATATCTGAAGTACCAGTCAGCGCGTCCACATCCACTTCATCCTTGTTCTCGATCCAGCGGATATGTTCATATGGAAGATTCTCCAGACGGATCTCCACATTATACTCGTTTTCCAGACGGAACCGGAGTACATCAAACTGCAGCACACCAACTACTCCTACTATGATTTCCTCCATACCGCCTTTGTATTCCTGGAAAATCTGGATGGCACCTTCCTGTGCAATCTGTGTTACTCCTTTTACAAACTGCTTGCGCTTCATGGAGTCGATCAGACGTACACGTGCAAAATGTTCCGGCGCAAATGTCGGGATTCCCTCAAACTGAAACTTGTCCTTTGCCGTCGTGAGGGTGTCCCCGATAGAGAAAATGCCGGGATCAAAGATACCAATAATATCTCCCGCATATGCTTCTTCTACCATTTTACGCTCGTCTGCCATCATCTGCTGCGGCTGGGAAAGCTTGATCTGTTTGTTTCCCTGCACATGGAATACTTCCATGCCCGCCGTAAACTTACCGGAACAGATACGCATAAACGCAATACGGTCCCGGTGATTTTTATTCATATTTGCCTGAATCTTAAAGACAAACGCAGAAAAATCTTCCTGAAACGGATCAATCATTCCGATGTCTGATTTCCGGGCCATTGGCGCATAAGTCATCTTCAGGAAATGCTGCAGAAAAGTTTCCACACCAAAATTGGTCAGGGCAGAACCGAAAAATACCGGGGAAAGTTCTCCCTTTGTCACAAGTTCCATATCAAATTCCGCACTGGCACCGTCAAGAAGTTCGATTTCGTCATCCAAAATTGATTTTTTCTCCTCACCAATCTCGTCGATCAGTGCCGGATCATCGATATCAATAATCTTTTCGGAACCTTCTTTTGTTCCCTTTAATGTATCGGCAAATGTCATAACTTTTCTGGTATGACGGTCATATACACCTTTGAATTCTTTTCCGGAACCGATCGGCCAGTTGACCGGATACGTTGCGATTCCCAGTTCATTTTCAATATCATCAAGAAGCTCAAACGTATCATTTGCATCACGGTCCATCTTATTGATAAATGTAAAAATCGGAATATGGCGCATTACGCATACCTTAAACAGCTTACGTGTCTGCGCCTCTACTCCTTTGCTTGCATCAATCACCATGACTGCGGAATCCGCCGCCATAAGTGTACGGTAAGTATCCTCCGAGAAATCCTGATGTCCCGGGGTATCCAGAATATTGATACAGTATCCGTCATAGTTAAACTGCAGCACCGACGAGGTGACCGAAATACCTCTCTGCTTCTCGATCTCCATCCAATCAGACACCGCATGTCTTGCTGTTGCCTTTCCTTTTACGGAACCGGCAAGATTGATGGCTCCTCCGTAAAGCAGGAACTTCTCCGTCAGAGTCGTCTTACCTGCATCCGGATGGGAAATGATAGCGAATGTACGCCGTTTTTCTATTTCTTTTCTTAAGTCACTCACAGTATATCCTCCAAACCAATTGCACACTGTACCTCATTTTATACTAAAAACTATGTATTTGCAAGTGCTACTGGATGGGAGTGATCACGATCTTATCTGCGGATACTCCGGTCTTACGCTTTACAATATCTTCGACCTGCGCCCGCTTGGCATCGGTTGCCTCCCCCATATTAAGAACCACATCACAGCCGTCATCATTCATACTGACAACCACATCCGTAAACCCTTTTGCCTCCAGCATCATTTCTGCATTGGACTCTTTCTCCGCAATATCCGTCAGTGTAATCATTTCATTGACCGCATCTTTCTTTTTGGACTCATCCAAAGAATCATTGTCAATGATTGCCTGCAGGGTTTCTTTATTTTTGGAACGCACCTGTTCCCGGTTAAGTTTCACTTTTGCCGCATAGTCGGAATCCCCGCTTGTCACAGAGGTAAGTACCGTCTCTCCCGGATTTTCCACATCTTCCGTCGATGCATCCGCCAGATCTTCCTTGCTGCTTGTGATATCCAGATCCTCCCCGGTTTCATAATCTTTATCCGCCTGGTCACTTACGGCACCCTGATTCATATTAGCTACCGTCTCGGCATCTTTGATATCAGCGCCCTTTTTGTCATAAGTAACATAACCGGCCACCGCAATCAGCACCGCCAGCGTTGTAATAACAATCTGATTTTTATGCACTCTTTTTTTCACGTCTATTCCTCCTGTACCGACATTTTAACTACTACTACCTTATGCGCTTCCACCGGAAATAATGACATTACCGCGTTGGAAATTTCTGTAACGGTCTTTGCATTTCCTCCACCCTGTGCCACAACCACAACCCCTTCAATTTTCGGCATCTGCCTGCAGATCACATAGGGCTGTCTGGTATCACCGGTATCGTACACCACCGTTGTCTCTTCCTTTTTGTTTCCATCTTTTGTCACATTTTTATCCAGCTGGTCGGTTCCCTCATCGGAAAATGTCAGCATTACACGGGTTTTTCCCACCCCATCCATGTGTTCAAGCAGCTCCTTCAGCTGCTGCTGCAGCTGCTCTTTATAGGAATCTTCCGTCTGCAGCTGCTGCTCCTTTTGTTCCTGCGTCTGTGTTTCTTTCTGGCTTTGTTTTGCCCCCGTCGGCATCGCAACGATCATTACCATCACCCCAAGCAGAATCAGTACAACGAAATCCGATTTATTTCTCTTTTTGATCCACTTTCCCAAGATACTGTTCAAAAATATTCTCTCCCTTCTCCTGATATTCTATGCTTTCCATCTGCTCGACAATCTCATGCAGCTGCTGCCTTGCCTCTTCTTTTTTCATTCCTCCCACATAGACCAAAAACGGCTGTGCCAGCACGGTGATCACGAGCACGCTGACAAAAAAATGAAAATATTTCTGATAGGTTTCCTTTGGTGTCAGATATGACAACAGATAAAAAATCAGCATCAGCACGAAATAATTTTTCACAAATGTAAGTACAACTTCCATGTTCTCCTCCCTTCTCAATAGATGAAACTGGTGGAAACACTGATCATGGATATGGTAATAAAAAATAAAAGCAGCGCATCCAGCTGTATGGTACAAAAAAGCGCGCATCCCCTGGCAGCGGCCTGCACACACTGCGCAATCCGGCTGTCTGCGACCGGTGCCAAAAATGCAGCGGTCAGGCGGTACATCACAGAAAAACAGAAAGATTTCAGCAGCGGTGTCATCCCGATTACAAGAAGAAGGATAAGGGAAGCCGCGCCAATGCTGTTTTTTATGAGGATTCCGCTTCCGAGCAGGATCTCTGCTGCGGAACCGAAGGTATTTCCTACTCCGGGAACCGCGGATATACTGTTAAAAATACTGTTTGTGGAAAGCCTGTCTCTTGCAGGTACAATCAGAGACTGTACAACACCGATTCCCATAACGGCAGTCAGCCCACCTTTTAAGACCAGTCGTATTCCGTCTTCGAACAGCTGCGCCATCTTTCCAAGTTTTGTTTCCTCAAACAGGTTATCCATCAGAAGAAGCAGCACAAACACATGAACCCCCGGCAGAAAAATAAATTTCATTCCCAGTTCCAGCAGATACATCAGTCCGAATGCCAGCTGATAAAAGGAACCCGCAGATGCCGCATTGCCGGAGCAAAACAGCGTTGCCGCATACAAAGGCACAAATGCGGTCATAAATGCCACCAGACGGTCAATCCCCTGATCTACCACCTCTGAGATCAGGGCAAATGATTGCAGCAACAACAGAACCACCCCAAGATAAACAATAAAAAAGCTCATCTGCGAAACATACCCCTGTCGCGTCATCATCACTTTTCCGTACAGCGCAAATAAAAGTCCTATGGCAAACATCTGCAAAAACATTGGCTTTGCAGCCGTGATTTCATAAAAAAATAAATCTGCAATATATTCACAGATCATTCCCGCATCCAGTCCGTTGGTTCCTTCCGTCACCAGTTTATTCACCATTTTTTCAAAATCCATCTTTTCCGGCAGATCCTGCGTCTGTGCATTGATATCCGTAAAATCAAGTTCTTTTATGATCTCATCCGCCTCGGCCGCCATCACATTTTGCGGCTGTAAAAAAATCATCCATACGAACAAAACAGACCAGAACAAAATTTTAGCAATTTTTTTCATTTCTACCCCCCAGTCATCTGTTCGATCAGCCGCAACAAAACCCACAATTCCGGAATGGACAAAGCAACGATCGATAATTTTGCAAACAGTTCAATCTGTCCTGCGACAGATCCATATCCCGCTTCCCGGCAGACCGATGCAGAAAAATCGGCAACATATGTAATTCCAAGCATCTTTAACAGTGCTTTCAAAAGTGCCGGATCTACCGGAAGCGTGTCCATCAGTTCCCGTAAAAAATCCAGGATAAACGAAATTCTTGACAGTGTGTATCCGAAAATCAAAACCGATGCTGCAATTCCCACAAGCAACGCCAGCTCTCCCTTTTCTTTTTTCAGCAAAAGAGCCAGAAAAACCGCAGCAATTCCGATCATTCCTATCTTTATCATAGACATCACATACGAAACAGGGTTTCCATCGTTGTAAACAGTTCACTGATACAAGGCACGATCCAGAACAACACTATTATCAGACCTGCCAGGCTCAGCAGAAATGCCTGTTCCTCCCTTCCACTATGCTTGAGAATCTGGCTGAGTACTGCCACAACAATTCCAAGCGCTGCAATTTTAAAAATAATTGTTACACTCATACACTCAAGGTTCCCTTCCTACGCCTTTACACCAGAAGAATGATCATAACCACGCCGGTCAGCATTCCAACAGGCAGATACACCCGCTGTTTTTTAAAAAATTCCAATCGTGACTCTGCCAGAAATTTTTCCATCCGTTTTCTGCAGATTTCATTGCATCGCAGATTCTCTGCACGGCCTTCGCCATAAAATGCTCCCGCGGCAGACGTAAGGATTTCCCAGCCCTCCTGCCCGATCTGCAGTTCTCTTTTGTGCTTCTGCAGACAATCCTGCCAGATTTTCTGCCCGCTTGGATTCTGATGGTTGCGCATACATACACAGACCTCATCCAGAAATGCCTGCATGGACGCATCTGCCGTTTCATAAAAAGACAAAAAATCGTACAACCGCACGTGTTCCTGTTCCAGTGCATATCCCCAGCGCACAAACAGGCGTATCCATTCCCCCGCCATCCGCTGTCTTGCTTTTTCCCCCTCTGCCCATTTGTACAAAAATCCGGCACACCCTGCCAGTATCAGGACGGTTCCGAAAATCCTTGCCACAATGGATTTCCTCCTCCCTCATATACAGTGAGAATCCGGCGCCCGTCCGGTTTTCTCTGCAGACCAATGAGCCGCATCTGTGAGCGGATCAGATCCAGTCCGCCCATCTGCAGGCGGTGCAAAACCTCTAAGACACTGCCGGCATGTATGGTTCCAAGGATCGATACCCCGCACCGGGCACAGTCTGCCACCGCAGCAAAGTCCTCCGGAAGTCCCAGTTCGTCCACTGCAATGATCTGCGGGGACATGGAACGAAGCAGCATATGGATTCCATGTTCCTTCGGACAATTGTCCAGCACATCCGTGCGGGGGCCCAGATCGTTTTGCGGAATTCCCCGGTAACACGCGGCAATTTCCGACCGTTCATCGACTACCCCGACCTTTTTCCCGGCACGCAGGTGATTTCCTTTCGAAAGCAGCCGGATACAATCCCTTAAATATGTTGTTTTTCCGACCCCCGGCGGTGCAAAGAAAAACGTATGATATACGTTCTCTCCGCAATACAGCCATGGAATCAGTACCGATGCACACCCCTTTTTTTCGTGAGCCAGACGGATATTTAAACCGCTGATACAGCTTAACAGCTTCATACAGCTTGAGGTTCCGTGTTTCTCATAGCTTGCCCGCCCGGAAACCCCGATCCTGTGCCCGCCTTCCAGCGTAAAATACCCCTGTCGCAGTTCTTCTTCCAGTGCATACACGGAATATCCACTCAGATAATTCAGTACCTCCCGCATATGTGCTTCCGTGAGCAGCCCAATCTCTTTTTCTTTCTCATCCGCATATAAAATTTCCAGCGGTTGTCCGACCCGAAGCCGGATTTCTTCTGCCCCGCACAACGTTTCTGCTTCCATCTGCGTTCGAAAATCTACCGGAAGATATTCTGTAATCTCCATTCTGTCACTTCCTCCATGTTTCTTTCCATAAAAAATGAGCCATAAGGACAAATCCCTATGACTCATTTATATGTTTTATATGTGATTTTAGAACATCCGATTTACATACGGTCCGGTGCGGAAAAACCAAGCACATTGATACAGGTCTCAAGAATATTTTTGGTCAGTACCAAAAGACCGATATAAGAAGCCTGTACCTTAAAATCTTCCTCGGAAAGAATCTTTGTCTCATGATAAAATCCGTTGAATGCATTGGCCAGTTCATAAATATATGCACAGATCTTGTGCGGTGCTTTCTCCTCATATGCATTTTCCATCATGGCATTGAAACGTGACAATACAAGCATCAGGTTCTTCTCACTTGCAGAATGTGCCCCAAGAATCGGTGCATCCGGCAGCGAATTTTTTGCAGTGTATTTCTTTAAAATGGATTTAATACGCACAATCGTATATAAAATATACGGTCCTGTATTCCCTTCAAAAGAAGTAAAACGCTCAATATCAAAACAGTAGTCCTTGCTTGCCTGATTGGACAGATCTCCGTATTTGACTGCTGCCAGAGCAACCGTTTTTGCAGTCTGCTTTGCCTCTTCCTCGGAAATATCGAGGTTTTCCTTTTCTTTCTGGTTCTCTGTAATCTTTTTGAGCATCTCCTCATTGATCTCATCAAGCAGATATTCCAGACGCATAACGCCGCCATCTCTTGTCTTAAACGGTTTGCCGTCTTTTCCGTTCATGGTACCGAATCCGATATGGGTCAGTTCCACATCCGGTCCGACGAGTCCGGTCTTTCTTGCACAGCGGAATACCTGTACGAAATGCATGCTCTGACGCTGATCCGTCAGGTAAATAATGGCATCCGGGTTGTAATCCTGCATACGCATCACAATCGTAGCAAGATCTGTCGTACTGTATAAGGAAGCTCCGTCTGACTTTAAAATGATACATGGCGGAATCTCTTTTGTATCCGTATCCTCTTTGACATCCACAACCAGGGCCCCTTCGCTCATGTAGGCAAAGCCCTTGTCCTTCATCATCTGTACCATATCCGGAATATACGGCTGTGCATCCGACTCTCCCTTCCAGAGCTCAAAGGAGACATTCAGATTATCATAGTTCTTCTTTAAATCTGTCACGGAAACATCCAGAATGTGTGCAAGAAGTGCACGGTATCCCCGTCTGCCGGCCTGCAGCTGGCTGGTTGCCTCCATGGCAGCCTCACGGAACGCTTCGTCTTCCTTACTCTTTTTGCTGGCAGTCGGATAGATATCCTCCAGTTCGGAAATGGTAAACGGCGCCTCTTTCGGATATTCTCCGGTATAGCTTTCATCATAGTATACCAGATCCGGCTTACGCTCTTTTAATTCTACAATGATCAGTCCCATCTGCAGACCCCAGTCTCCCAGATGCACATCACCGATCATGTGATGTCCCATAAATTTGCCGATCCGCTTGATACTCTCTCCAATGACAGCAGAGCGCAGATGTCCGACATGCAATGGCTTGGCAACATTGGCCCCGCCGTAATCTACAATAATGGTCTTCGGATGTGCCGCTTTGTCACAGCCAAATCTTCCCTCATCTGCTTTCATATCGCTGACATATTTCGCCAGATAGGCAGGACTTACTTTCATATTGATAAATCCCGGTTTTACAGACTCTACGCTCTCAAACAGTTCGTTTTCTGCCAGCGCCTGCGCAATCTTATCCGAAATCATGAATGGTGCACACTTGTACTCCTTTGCCGCAGCCATTGCTCCGTTACACTGGTATTCACACAGGTCCGGACGATTGGAAAGTGTAACTTTCCCGTATTTTGCATCATATCCCTGACCGGTAAATGCATTTGTCACCTGCTCGGTGATCAGATCTATTAATGTCTTCATCCTAGGGTTCTCCTCTTTTTTTACTACAGATTATTGTATACATCATAGAGGAAAAAGTCAAACGCTTCTTCGTATCTGACATTTTTCTTCATACAAAAACGGCTGCCACATTACGCGGCAGCCGTCTCCACTTTTATCAGTTCTATCCGTTATTGTCTAATTGTTCTTTCCGGAAAGGTACTCATCAATACCCTTTGCAGCTGCCTTACCTGCTCCCATTGCAAGGATAACGGTAGCGGCACCTGTTACGGCATCTCCACCTGCATAAACACCGTCTTTGCTTGTTGCACCGGTATCTTCGGTTGCAACGATACACTTGCGGCGGTTTGTCTCAAGCCCCTTGGTGGTGGAAGAAATGAGTGGGTTTGGAGAGGTACCGAGTGACATGATCACGGTATCACAATCCATCTCATACTCAGAACCAGGAATCTCCACCGGACTTCTTCTTCCGGACGCATCCGGCTCACCGAGTTCCATCTTGATGATGCGCACACCCTTTACCCAGCCATTCTCATCGACAAGAATTTCCGTCGGATTCTGCAACAGATCAAAAATGATTCCCTCTTCTTTTGCGTGATGTACTTCTTCCTTACGCGCTGGAAGTTCTTCCTCACCACGACGGTATACAATATGTACCTCTGCGCCGAGACGGAGTGCGGTTCTTGCAGCATCCATGGCTACATTACCACCACCGACAACGACAACTTTCTTTCCATGGGAAATCGGGGTTTCATATCCTTCCTCAAATGCTTTCATGAGGTTGTTTCTTGTCAGGAATTCGTTTGCAGAGAATACTCCGTTTGCCTGCTCGCCAGGGATTCCCATGAAACGTGGAAGTCCTGCTCCGGAACCGATAAATACAGCCTCAAAGCCTTCCTTTTCCATCAGCTCATCGATCTTTACGGATTTACCGATGACAACGTTGGTCTCGATATCCACACCGAGTGCTTTTACGTTTTCTACCTCGGCTGCTACAACCTTGTCCTTTGGAAGACGAAACTCCGGAATACCGTAGCTTAACACACCACCGGCACGATGCAGTGCTTCAAAAATGGTCACATCGTAGCCAAGCTTTGCCAGATCTCCGGCACAGGTCAGACCTGCAGGGCCGGAACCGATCACAGCTACTTTGTGTCCGTTTAACTTCTCTGCTTTCTTTGGCTTGATACCGTGCTCGCGTGCCCAGTCTGCAACGAAACGCTCTAATTTACCGATGGCAACCGGATCACCCTTGAAACCGCGGATACATTTACCTTCACACTGGCTCTCCTGTGGGCAGACACGTCCACAGACAGCCGGAAGTGCGGAAGACTCGGAGATAATATGATAAGCCTCCTCAAAATTGCGCTCCTTGACCTGTGCGATAAATGCCGGAATATTGATAGAAACCGGACATCCCTTCATACACTGTGCGTTTTTACAATTTAAGCAACGGGAAGCCTCTGCAACTGCCTCTTCCTCGTTGTATCCATAACATACTTCCTCAAAATTCGTAGCACGAACCTTTGGTTCCTGCTCACGAACCGGTACTCTGACTAATCCTTCCATTACTTGTCACCTCCGCAATGGCCGCATCCACCGTGATGGGTAGCGCCCTCTTCATATGCGAGCTTTGCTCTGCCTTCTTCTGTCTTATACTGCTGCTGACGCTTCATTGCCTGATCAAAGTCAACGAGATGTCCGTCGAACTCCGGTCCGTCAACACATGCGAATTTTACTTCTCCGCCAACCATCAGACGGCATGCTCCACACATACCGGTTCCGTCTACCATGATCGGGTTCATGGATACAACGGTAGGAATCTCAAGCTTCTTGGTAAGGATGGTAACGAATTTCATCATGATCATCGGTCCGATTGCGACACATACATCATAATGTTTTCCCTCATCGATCAATGCCTGTAACTGCTGGCAGCCATTTCCGTGAAATCCATAAGTACCGTCATCCGTACATACATATACATTTCCCGCTACTGCCTTCATCTCATCCATATAAAAAAGCAGATCCTTGGTACGGGAACCCATGATCACGTCTGCATCAATTCCGTGCTCATGCAGCCATTTTACCTGGGGGTATACCGGTGCGGTTCCCAGACCTCCTGCGATAAATACAATTTTCTTTTTTCTGGTCTCCTCAAGGTTCTCCTCCTCACAGAGTTCGGACGGACATCCCAAAGGTCCAACGAAATCTTCGAGAGCATCGCCCTCATTTAAGGCCATCATACGCTCGGTTCCTGCGCCAATCGTCTGTACCACGATGGTGACAGTCTCCTTCTCTCTGTCATAGTCACAGATCGTAAGCGGAATACGCTCTCCTACTTCATCTGTCTTTGCAATGATAAACTGTCCCGGCAGACACTCATTGGCCACACGCGGTGCCTTGATGTCCATCAGGATAATGTTATCTGCCAATGTTTCTTTTCGAACAATCGGGTACATAAACTGCCTCCTGTATGTAATAAATTTAATCTAATCCCTGTTCTCTTTTTCTGCTGAATACAAAAAGAGGTGCATAACACACCTCTTTATTGTATATGACTTCTTCACTTTTCGCAACGACTTTTTACGAAAAATATACAAGCTCATCTTCCGGTTTCTGGGCTTTTTCGATGGAAACCGGGTAAAGAACCGGTCCTTTTCCCTTATATTCCCGTGCAAATTCGACACGAATCTCTGCCGTAATTGTAATCCATGACTTGTGCGGAAGTTCCTCTTCCCGGTCATATTTACATTTGAAACCGATAAATGTCACATCCTCAATGCAGCAGGTCATCGCAAACCGTCCCGGAACAAACACGCCTTTCTTGAGTTTATCCGGATTATATACCAGAGCCAGAAATTTTACTTTCTTGCGATCGTATTTCTTGTAATTTTCCATGGCATCCATGTACCAGATCGCATAATCCGCATCGGTCAGCTCAATCACATCCTGATTGATATCAAACGGTAATTCCTCCGGACGCTCATCAATCGTTCCGTCCTTGCGCTCATAGACGATCTGCGCTTTCCGGTTGATGTTCTTAATGGTACGGCGCAGATGTCCGCGATCGGTATCATCATCTGTACGGTTAAAAATAACCACATCACTGGAAAAAACCTGTTCCTGCATCATTGCACGCATATTGTTCATATACAGATCATACGTCGTGGAATCTACGGTTGCCAGTGACTGTACAATCACCCAGCCCTCCGGCATTTTTGCCTCAAGCAGCTTGTCCATCCCCCAGGTGCCGTTGTACTCGATAAAAATTTGTTCCGGCTGATAGGTGTCCTGGATTTCCTGCAGTTTTGCAGGCGTAAAATCCTCTTCCTCTTCGACCGTTACCAGCTTGAAGTTGATGGTTGCCAGTTTTGCTTCGTCATATTCTTTCTCGCCATCTTCGCACATGATGATAATTCCTTTCGAACCATCACCGAAGTTATTCTCAAACAGCGTTTCTTCTACGAGAGTTGTTTTTCCGCTGTCCATAAATCCTGTAAATAAATATACCGGAATATCCTGTGCCATAATTGCTCTCCTTACATTTTTATTGGGGTTTACAGCATTTTAAAGACCAAATGTCTTCAGTAATTCATCCTCATGAATCTCCGTTCCGATTACCACGATACGTCCGGTGTAATCCGGCTCACCCTCACGGATCTCATACTCGCCCGGAACCATATCAAAGTACAGCCAGGTACCATCGGTACTCTCCACCATACCTTTGGAGCGGAGGATATTGTCAGAATCGACAAACTTCTTAAGTACTTCCTCAAGTTTTGCACGCTCGAATTTGTGCGGTGTCTCCTTGCCCCAGCTGGTAAATACATCATCTGCATGATGATGGTGATGGTGCTCATGGTCATGGCAGCCACAGGTACAGTTTTCATCATGCTCATGGTCATGGTCATGATCGTGATGATGCTCATGTTCTTCGTGGTCATGGTCATGATGATGCTCATGTTCTTCGTGGTCATGGTCATGATGATGCTCATGTTCTTCGTGGTCATGGTCATGATGATGGTGCTCATGCTCATGTTCTGCCTCTTCCTTTGCATGATGTGCCTCGGCAAGAGCCTTCATCTCCAGATTATCCTGTCCTTCTATTACCTTAAGAATCTGTTCTCCGGATAATTTTGCCCAGTCTGTTGTAATAATGGCAGCCTTTGGATTCAGTTCCTGAATTTTATTGACACAAAACTCCAGCTGTTCCGGTGTTGCATTCTGGCTGCGGCTTAAAATGACAGTTGTCGCATACTCGATCTGGTTGTTGAAAAACTCACCGAACGCCTTCATCTGCTTGCTCGCCTTAAGCGCGTTTACAACCGTTACCAGTGCGTTTAATTTTACATCCTGCTCTTTTTCAATATCAATCACGGACTTCATAACATCGGAAAGCTTACCGACTCCGGATGGCTCAATCAAAATACGGTCCGGATGATACTTGGTGATGACTTCATTTAAGTTCTTTCCGAAATCACCAACTAAAGAACAGCAGATGCATCCGGAATTCATCTCTGTAATCTGGATTCCTGCATCCTTTAAAAAACCACCGTCAATGCCGACCTCGCCAAATTCATTCTCGATAAGGACAATCTTTTCCCCGGTAAATGCCTCATCTATCATCTTTTTGATAAAAGTTGTTTTTCCGGCTCCTAAGAATCCGGAGATAATATCTATTTTTGTCATGATAATCCACTCCTTTTTGTTTTTTCAAAATCTATTCTATTTTACTCGTTTTTTTATAATAATGCAAGTTGTGACACAGCCGGTCTAATAATGCATATGATAAAGTTTTTCATACACACCGCCCCGTGCCAGCAGTTCTTCATGGGAACCGGATTCCGCAATCCCGTCTTCTGTCAGAACCAAAATTTTTTGTGCATTCTGGATCGTTGTCAGACGGTGGGCGATCACAAATGTCGTACGGTTCTTTGCCAGTTTCTCCAATGATTCCTGTACGACCCTCTCACTCTCGTTATCCAGTGCGGAAGTTGCCTCATCAAAGATCAGAACCGGTGGATTTTTCAAAAAGACACGGGCTATGGAAAGCCGCTGCTTCTGTCCTCCGGAGAGCTTAATTCCACGCTGTCCGATATCTGTATCATATCCATCGGGAAATGCCATGATAAATTCGTGGGCATTGGCATTTTTTGCAGCGGCAATCACTTCTTCCCTTGTCGCATCTGGCTTTCCATATCGTATATTTTCAAAAATTGTTCCCGCAAACAGGTATACGTCCTGCTGCACCATTCCGATGTGGTCACGCAGGCTCTTTAACGTCACCTTACGGACATCTTTCCCATCCACGCGGATACATCCCCCGGTTACATCATAGAATCGCGGAATCAGGGAACAAAGCGTTGTCTTTCCGGCACCGGATGATCCCACCAGTGCCATATATGACCCTGCAGGCACATGCAGATTGATCCGGTTAAGCACCTTCTCCTGATTGTCTTTGTACTGAAAAGAAACATTTTCAAAATCAATGGTTCCTTTCACATCGGTCAGTGCTACCGCATCGTTTGCATCCTGGATTTCCGGTTCGATATTCATAATTTCCTGAAACCGTTCAAATCCCGTATAGCCATTCTGAAACTGCTCGGTAAAGTCCACCAGTGTCCGGATTGGATCCGTAAATACCCCAATATACAGCAAAAACGTAACCAGATCATTGACCGTGACCATTCCCTTTGCAATGAGAACCCCTCCGGCAAGGATGACATTTACCTGAATCAGTGTTGTAAAAACGCCAACCCCGGCCTGAAAACTACCCATGTAATGATAACTGTTCTTCTTTGCCGCAAGAAATCCGTCATTCCCATGACGAAATTTTTCGTTTTCAATTGCCTCATTGGCAAACGATTTCACCACACGGATACCTGACAGATTATCCTCGATCTGTTCATTAATCTCGGCAATTTTAATGCGGTTCTGCTGAAAGGCCCGGCGCATCCGCTTATTTAACGCAAATGCAAATACAAACATAACCGGAAGCACTGCAAACGCGGCAAGCGCAAGCCATCCATTAATGTTGAGCAGGATCACAAACGCTCCCACTATCTTTAATACCGACAGGATAATATTCTCCGGACCATGGTGCAGCAGTTCTGTAATATCAAATAAATCTGCCGTCACACGGCTCATCAGCTGTCCGACTTTTGCATCATCATAAAAGGAAAAAGACAGTTTCTGCAGATGCCCAAACAATTCGGCCCGCATGTCATATTCCATCTTTGCCCCCATCACATGTCCATAATTTCCGATAAAAAACCGGCTGTAACAGTCCAATGCCAGAAGCACAAACAATCCGATGCCAATCAAAAAAAGTTTCCGCAGCATCATCTGGGGCTGCTGATAAATCAGAGTCGATGTCACATACCGCACAACCAGTGGAATAGTCAGTGCCACTGCCGCAGAAAGTGTCGCAAATAACATGTCTGCCGCAAAAACTGCCCGGTAGGGTTTGTAATAGCTTATCATTTTTTTCAGATTTTGATTCATGGTTCACCTCATCCTGATCATTTCTGCAAAAAAGCACCCCGCGAGTTATCCCGCGGGGTTAAATACATTAGTTGTATTTTCTTTTTCTAGCAGCTTCAGATTTCTTCTTACGCTTTACGCTTGGCTTCTCGTAATGCTCTCTCTTACGAATCTCCTGCTGGATACCAGCCTTCGCACAGTTTCTCTTGAAACGACGTAATGCGCTATCTAAAGTCTCATTCTCTTTTACGATTACACTAGACATTCTTTCCTAACCTCCCTCCAGTTGCGATATTGTGCATCAACTGTAAGGTAATCTTAATTGCACTATCGATTATTTTAACAAAATATCCTGATTTGTCAATAGTTTTTCCGAAATTTGCATAGTTTTTTTCTTCCACATGCTTAAAGCTTTGTAAACACGGAAGTTTCTTTCTTCAATCCCTCTGCAATCGCAAAGTTCTCATCCATCTTCTTGGAAATTTTATCCATATCGGATACAAGAACTTGTGTGCTGTCCGCTGCTGAAACGACTCCACTGACGCCTTCCTCGATCGCATGGGAAATCGTATTTACGGAATTTGCAATCTCATCCATGGAATTCTGTAAAGAATCCGTCTTTGCCTCGAAATCTGCCATGACACCTTCGATAAATGTTGCCTTGTCATGATATGCGCCACCGGATTCCACAAATTTCTGGAATTCCGGCAGGATTTTTTCATTCATGTACTCTACCAGTCCGTTTGCATTGTCTGCAAGATTATGTACTGCAGTTATGACAATGGCATTGATGCTCTGGATATTGTTAGCCGCTTCCTGACTGGCGGCTGCCAGCTGGCTGATTTCGGAGGCAACCACTGCAAATCCTTTTCCTGCATCCCCGGCACGGGCAGCCTCAATGGATGCGTTTAATGCAAGCAGGTTTGTCTGGCTTGCAATATTTAAGATGTCGTTTGTCAGATTGTCTACCTGATTGACACTGTTGCTGTCCTCAATTGCCTGACTCAGCACGGAAACAATGTCATTTACCTTCGTACCTGTTGTATCCATATTTTCACGCGCAGCATGTTCCATTGCCTCTGCATGCTCTTTCATTTCTTTTGTATACTGATTAATTTCAATCGTTTTTTCTGCAATTGACTTGACTTCACCAGCAACCGATTCGGTATTTTCATTAATCCGTGAAGCATTGTCGGAAATATCCTGCATCGTTGCAGAAAGTTCTTCCGTCAGTGCGGACAGATCGGACACACTTCCATTGGAAGTCTGTACACTCTCACGCACTTCATTTACAACGCCCTCAAGTTCCCTGGAATTGCTGCTGATCATCCGGAAAATCTCCTGCAGCTTTGCCATAAAAGCATTGATGCCTCCACCGACAGATGCTACTTCTTTGTTGTTGGTAATGGTAACCCTGCGGGTCAGGTCACCCTGCCGGTTATCAATTTCGGAAATAATCTCATTTATTTCCCTGTTCGTATTTGCAAGCGGATAAATTACCCACCGAAGCACTGCCACCATTGCTGAAAAAAGTGCCGCAATACTAATCAGAATCGTCACTATGCTTGTTCCGATTGAACTATGGTATGCAGATGTCAGTTTCTGTCTCTGTGCATCCGCATCCTGGTTTACAATTTTTTTGATACTTTCGATATCCGACTCAATGGCATCTGCACACTTGCTGATTTTTCCATTGGCAAGTTCATAGGCATCTTCACTTTTCCCTGCTGCGGAAAATGCCATAACATTGGCACATTCATACTTTAATTCTTCGTAATTTTTTTTGATATCATTGTATTCTTTTTTGGTATCCGGTGTCACGTATATCTTGTAACTTTCCAGATCTTTCTCCAATGCATCTTCCTGACTGCGGATTTTTTCCACCAGCTGGATCATGGAATCCAGATCCACCGCTATAATATGGGACAGTCCCAGATTATGCATGTCCTGCGTCTGTCTCTGGATTTCTGCCAGACTCGAAACATTCTTTAAAGATACTTCCGAAATCTGTACGGCACTCCGGTTAACGTTCTTGATATTAGAAACAGACATCACATTCGAGATGATACTGAATATTCCAAGTATAAATACCGGAATTAAAATGATAAGTTTGGTACTTAATTTCTTTTTCTGATTCATATACTCCCACCTCTTAGCCTGCTACTGATTTTGTAATACCACTGACCAGATTATCCATCAGTTCCTGTAACTTTACGTGGTTTGGATTTCCTGCTGCCATCGTATTCCCGAATGCCTTGCTTGCATCCCAGTAACTGTTTCCGACACGCTGCAGTTTTCCGAATTCCGACTGTGCAATCACCGCCTGAATGGATGGGGAAGCCTTAACCGCATCCGAATCCGCCGCCTTTGTATTGGAAGGTCCCTGTCCGTTCATCTCAAACCGGACAGTCTGGTTCTGCTCATTGGTCATCCAGTCTGCCAGTTTTGCTGCCCACTGTGGATTTGCCGAATAAGCACTGACTCCCATCAGCTTATAGCCGGTAAAGGAAGCCATCTGTACCTGTTTCCCTGCCACGGTATAGGTCGGAAGCTTGGCTGCGCCAAGATCATCTCCCCAGATATTTTTCAGTTCGGTCTCACTCCATACACCGCTTACCCCTGCAATTACACTGCCTTTTTTGGCATCTTTAATAAAATCTTCATTCACCGCATTTTCAAATCCACTGCTGGAACTGATGTCAAGCATCGCCTGCGCAATATCCACGCCTTTGATCTCCCCTTCGGTGGAATTCCAGTCACAGTGGTTTGTCACATTGTCATCATTGACACCGAAATCCAGTCCTGTATTTCCGAAAAACGAATACAGATACCAGCCGGAAGACCAGTCCATCGTAAACTTCTTATGATTTTTTTCTGCTACTTTTAAAATGCCGTCAAGGGTTTTGACATCCGAATCGCTCAGGTACTTTTTGTTATAATACAAAAAATACCCATTGTCTGCAGTCATGGGATATGCATAAAGCGTATCATTAACTGTGGCAGCGTCTATTGCGCCCTCCACATTTGCTTTTTTCACTTCGTCCGCATTCGGAACCGGATACAATGCACCGCCGGCCACCATAGAAGCCACCTGGTCATCTGCAAGAATAAACACATCAGCTGCGTTATGCACATCTCCAAGCACATTGTCACGCGTATCGGAATCCGCATTCTGTTCCAGGGTGATATCAAAAGTTGCCTGACCCTTATACTCTTCTTTGAAACTGTCGATCATCTTATTCAACGCATCATACGTTGATTCCTCTGCCCACACTCTCAGTTTTACCGTTCCGCTCGTCCTGTCCGTCTCCTGTGCACCGCCCTGCGTGGTCTCCGTTGCACCCTGAGGCACCGCCGATGCGCAGCCGCCCAGCATGGACACGGCAAAGATTCCTGCCAGCACGGCTGACAATAACCTCTTTCTCTTCATAAAGTCTCTCCCTTTCTTCATGTCGTTTCCACCTTTTGTTGTATATACACAAATTTCACAGTGGATCTACTGTTATTATACTATAAATATTTGCAAAAAACAGGTAAAATCGCATTCTTATTGCGCTTTTTTACCTGTTTTTTGCATTTTTATTATATTCTTTTAAGTGTTATCAGTTATAGATTATTTTAACATGTTTTCCAGTGCCGTCTTCGCCTGTGCAATGGCATCCGGAATACCCGCCGGATTCTTTCCACCGGCCTGTGCCATATTCGGACGTCCGCCGCCGCCACCACCGACGTTTCCAGCGATCGCCTTGATCAGATTACCGGCATGTGCCCCCTGCTTCATCGCTGCATCGGTTGCCATGGCAATCAGGTTTACCTTTCCGTCACAATCGGATGCGATCACTACGACGCCCTCACCGATCTTGTCCTTCAGCTGGTCACCGAGATCACGCAGACCATTCATATCCACACCGGATACGCTGGTTGCCAGAAGCTTCACACCTTTGACCTCCTGGATCTGATTCATCACATCCCCAAGTGCATCCTTTGCTGCCCTGCTCTTTAACGCCTCATTCTCACTCTGCAGCTCTTTCAGCTCCGCAGTCAGATGATCCAGGCGCTCTTTCAAGTTTGCAGGCGTAGATTTTACAACTTTAGCCGCTGCCTCAAATTCGTCTTCCATCTTTTTGTAATATGCAATCACATTGTCACCAGTCAGTGCTTCGATACGGCGCACACCGGCCGCAACACCGCTCTCTGAAAGAATCTTAAATGTCTTGATCTCTGCAGTATTCTTTACATGTGTACCGCCACAGAACTCCCTGGAGAACTCTCCCATGGAAACGACTCGGACTTTTTCCCCATACTTTTCGCCAAACAGAGCCATTGCCCCGGTCTTCTTTGCCTCATCAACGGTCATGATATCGGTACGGACTTCCATGCCCTCGTTGACCTTTTCATTGACCATGTCTTCCACTTTCTGTAACTCTTCCGGAGTCATGGCTGCAAAGTGGGTGAAATCAAATCTGGTACGCTCACTGTCCTGATAAGAACCCGCCTGCTCGACATGTGTACCCAGCACTTCGCGGAGTGCTTTCTGCAGTAAATGGGTTGCAGAATGGTTTGCACAGGTCTTTGCGCGAAGGTCTGCATCTACCATCAGTTCCACTTCCTCGCCGGTATGGATCATGCCGGACACCATATGCCCGATATGTCCGTATTTACCGCCCAGAAGCTTAACCGTATCCTCTACCTGAAATACGCCGTCTGCCGTACGGATCTGTCCCTTATCACCCTGCTGACCGCCCATCGTGGCATAAAACGGAGTCTTCTCTACGATAATGGTTCCTGCATCCCCATCGGAAAGTGCTTCCACGATCTCGGTCTCGGTCGTCATAACCGTAACTTTAGAAGCATATGTCAGATTCTCGTATCCGACAAATTCTGTTGTGATGGAAGGATCAATCTGCTCGTAAACCGTTGCATCCGCACCCATGTAGTTTGTCACTTTACGGGCACTTCTGGCTTTCTGCCTCTGTTCTTCCATACAGGCCTTAAACTCGTCCTCATTATAGGAAAAGCCCTTTTCTTCAAGGATTTCTTCGGTCAGATCTACCGGGAATCCGTAAGTATCGTAAAGTTTGAATGTATCGGCACCGGAAAGTTCCTTTTTGCCGTTTTTCTTCATCTCCTCCATCAGGTCAGACAAAATGGCAAGTCCCTGATCGATGGTCTTATTGAATTTCTCTTCTTCCTGTGTCAGAACCTTAAAGATAAATTCTTTCTTCTCTTCCAGTTCCGGATATCCATCCTTGCTCTCATTGATGACAGTTTCTGATAATTTTGCAAGAAACAGTCCGTCAATTCCAAGCATCTTTCCGTGACGTGCCGCACGACGGATCAGACGGCGCAGAACGTAGCCTCTTCCTTCATTGCTTGGCATAACACCATCGGATACAAGAAATGTGGAAGAACGGATATGATCCGTAATCAGACGGATGGATACGTCATCCATGGCATCTACTTCATACTTCTTTCCGGACATCTCACAAATCTTGTCGCGGATCGCTTTCATAGTATCAATATCAAATACGGAATCCACATCCTGCATAACAACTGCCAGACGCTCAAGTCCCATACCAGTATCAATATTTTTCTGGGAAAGCTCGGTATAACCGCCCTTGCCGTCCCCTTCAAACTGTGTAAACACGTTGTTCCATACTTCCATGAAACGGTCACACTCACAGCCTACTTTACAATCCGGACTTCCGCATCCGTATTTTTCGCCTCTATCATAGTAAATTTCAGAACACGGACCACATGGACCGGCACCATGCTCCCAGAAGTTGTCACATTCTCCGGTCTCAGGATCACGGTAAAAACGTGTGATTTTTTCTCCCGGAACACCTACCTCTTTGGTCCAGATCTCATATGCTTCCTCATCTTCTCCATAAATGGACGGATAAAGACGATCCTCCTCAAGCCCAAGTACCTTTGTCAGGAATTCCCATGACCAGGCAATTGCTTCATGCTTAAAATAATCCCCAAAAGAGAAGTTTCCAAGCATCTCAAAAAATGTAAGGTGACGCGCAGTCTTTCCTACATTTTCAATATCTCCGGTACGCACACACTTCTGACATGTAGTCACACGTCTGCGTGGCGGAATCTCCTGTCCTGTAAAATACGGCTTGAGCGGTGCCATTCCCGCATTGATGAGTAATAAGCTGTTGTCATTGTGTGGTACTAATGAAAAGCTCTTCATGACAAGATGTCCCTTGCTCTCGAAGAAGTCAAGATACATCCGGCGCAGCTCATTTACGCCATAACTCTTTTTCATTACCAGTTCCTCCAAAATCATTCTTTCGTCGTGTCAGCCTTCGCATCCTTGTGCCTGCGGAGTCTGATACCAATAAATGCCCCTAATCCGCCGATCAAAGCCAAAGCAGCCATCTCGACCACATATCTGCCAATACATAAAAGAAAATCTGTCATATAGTTTTCTCCTCTCTGTTGTTACCCCATTAACTTAATTATTATATATGAATTTTTCTGTAAATTCAAGAGTTAGAGTTCCCCGAACGGAAATACCTGATTCTCCCTTTCAATTTCAATTACGCGGTCTGCCATTCCAAGATTTGTAATGTGTTTTTTGTATTCCCTGATTGCAGAATAATCCTGCCACATATGCATCGGGAAAACAAATTCTGCATCGGTGTTTTTCAGCACAAAATCAATTCCGAGTGTCTGATACGGTCCCAGCCGCGGATCCATCGGGACAAACGCAAAATTGACCGGCTTGTCCGCAAGCTTACGGATCTCGTGCCGGAATGCACGCTCCTGTTTTCCGTTTATAAGCTCTCCTACGTGTTCCATCTTCCAGTCGTTTAAATCTCCTGCATGGAAGATGCTCACCCCACGCACATTCACATAAAATGCCACTCCTGCATCGGTAGACAACAGGGTCTGGATCTTTAGATCATCCACTTCATAATGGTTGTTTGCGGAGACAAACGTCACTTTTTTCCGCACCCCCGGGTCAATTCCATGCTTTTGCAGAAAATGCGGACTGATGCGGATATCCTTGGATAAAATATAATGTATATTGGTATATTTTTCACTCCAGCGCAGAATATCCATGTCAAAATGATCCTGATGTTTGTGGCTGGCAAACATATAGATTTTTGTATCCGGTGCGTAATCCGGAATCTTTCCCGTAAAGTGGAAACCATTCACCCGATCCCCGCCAAAATAATCAAAAATCAATACCAGATCATCCACTTCCACCAGAAAACAGCTGTGATGTATAAAAATTACCTGCATGTTGTTCCAATCTCCTTTATCATCTGTGTTACAAGCTTTTGAAATACCGGAGCCACCGCATCGGCTGCTTCCTGCACCTCCTTATGTGACAATGGCTGTGGCGAAATGCCGCATGCCAGATTCGAGATACAGGAAATTCCCACAATCCGCATCCCCATATGATTCGCCGCCACAGCCTCACATGCCGTACTCATTCCTACGGCATCCGCTCCGAGTGTACGCGCCATTGCCACCTCCTGTGGAGATTCATAGGCCGGCCCGGTAAACTGCAGATACGTTCCCTCTTTTAAATCCGCCCCGGTCTCTGCCGCACATTTTTTTGCGATTTTCTGTAAATCATAATCATAAATCCGGCTCATATCCGGAAACCGCGGTCCCAGTTCCTCTATATTTTCTCCAATGAGCGGCGACGGAACAAAACTTGCAATCTGCCCGGTAAGAAGCATCAGATCCCCCGCCTTCATGCCCAGCTGGATTCCGCCCGCTGCATTTGTCAAAAACAGAACTTCTGCCCCCAGAAGTTTCATCAGCCGGATCGGCCGTACCACTTCCGTCATGGAATATCCTTCATAATAATGCACACGTCCCTGCATGCACACAACCGGCACATCCCCGACATAACCAAACACAAAGCGCCCGGTATGGCCCGGCACCGTAGATACCGGAAATCCCTCGATCTCATGATAATCCACCGCGGCCTCCACGCGAAGCTGCGACACATAATCACCCAGACCGGACCCCAGTACCAGTGCCACTTTCGGCACAAAATCTGTTTTCGTCCTCACGCTGCGCACACAGCGCATGAGAGTTTCATATTCGTTGCTCATTTGTTCTCCTTATTTTTTGCAATTACATACAGAATTTCATTAACTAATAGTATAACAGAATCAAAAATAAAATAAAACAAGAGCAACTGAAATTCATACTTTTTTTATTTCTCTTAAATAATGATGCAGATCATTCCCCCATTGCTGTCATTGACAATTTTCTGCATGGTATCCTGCAGTTTCAGCTGGCACTCATCATCCATCTGCAGGATCTTGCTGCGGATGCCGTCTTCCATCAGTTCCCCGACCGATTTTCCGAAAATATTTGTGGTCCAGATTCCTTCCTTGCTCTCCTCCCCCTCGCGGATATATGCAATCAGATCATTTGCCTGTTCCTCACTGCCGACAATCGGTGCTATTTCGGTCTCAATGTCTGCCTTGATCATATGAATGGACGGGGAAATTGCCCGCATTTTCACGCCATATTTTCCGGCATGCTGGATCAGCACCGGATCTTCCATCCGGATATCCGAAAGCCCCGGCATGACCACTCCATACCCCTTCTGTTCCACAGCAGCCATGGCATCTTCCACACGCTCGTATTCTTTTTTCATCCGGGAGAGGGAACGCAGCATGGAAATCATCTGATATTCCCCTTCGATCTGCATTCCCGTCATCTCACTGATGTAGGAGAAATAGCACTGTTCCGTTGTCTCCATACGGATCGTCACGGTTCCGTTGGAAAGATCTGCCGTCTGCAGCTGGATGTCACGAAAGACTTCCTCTGCCATCTGCTCATTTGCACTTTTTACCCATTCCTGCCCGGCAAGCACAGCCGCTGCATCCCGCACGCGGCCGATTCCATCCATCAGTCTTGATGCCGTCTGAATCATGGCTGCCTTTAATTTATGTTCCATTGGAAGCATTTCCGTCCACTTCGGAATTGCAAAGTCCACACGGGTAACCGGAAATTCAAACAGAATCGCCTTCATAACTGTGACCAGATCCTCCCGGTGCATCTGCTGACAGTTGACCGGAACCACTACCGCCTGATATTCCTGCTCTAAACTTTCTTTCAGTGCAAGTGTCTCACTGCTGTATGGGCGCACGGAATTTAAAACAATCACATACGGTTTTCCAATCTCTTTAAGCTTTTCCACCGCGGTTTGTTCTGCCTCCACATAATTTTCCCGCGGAAGTTCCCCGATACTGCCATCCGTTGTCACCACAATACCAATGGTTGCATGGTCTTTGATTACTTTTTCTGTTCCAATTCTCGCTGCATCCGAAAAAGGAATTTCCTCCTCGAACCACGGCGTATGTACCATGCGGTATCCGTCCCCCTCCAGATGACCATTTGCTCCCTCTACCATAAACCCGACACAGTCAATCAGACGCACACTGACACTGCTCTCATCTGCAAGTGTGATCTCTGCTGCCTCCTGCGGAATAAATTTCGGTTCTGTCGTCATGATCGTTTTCCCGGCGGCTGACTGAGGCAATTCATCGAGCGTCCGTTTTTTTTCTTCCTCATCTTCGATGTACGGAAGTACAAACAGATCCATAAACCGCTTAATGAACGTTGACTTTCCGGTGCGGACCGGTCCTACGACACCAATGTAGATTTCGCCGTTCGTTCTTTTCTGGATATCTTTATATAAATCAAACTCCATAAAAAAATCTCCCTTCTTTGCATATTCGATTAATCTATCTAATCTATATGCAAAGGGGAGAATTCTTATTCACAGAAATACTCTGTTGTATATTTATTTCTCAGATGACTTCTTTTTGTCGGAAGTCTTCTTCTTTGCAGCTTCTTTCTCTGCTGCTTCCTTCTCTGCTGCTTTCTTTGCCTGCTCAGCAAGCACTTTTTCATTGATGCGTCCATACATCTGCATGTATTTATAGAGTTTCTTTGCCAGATCCTTGGTAATCTGTCCCTCTAGGGCACGCCACTTCCAGTTTTCTCCAAGTGTGGACGGAATGTTGATGCGGGCTTCGGAGCCAAGTCCGATCAGATCCTGCATCGGAACAATTGCCATATCTGCAACGGAAGACCATGCGGCACGCATCATACCCCAGTTATAACCTTCCTCCTCCGTCAGGTTCAGGTATTCGATTGCAAACTTGACAGATGCTTTCGGTGCGGTCTTCATCCATCCCATCACGGTATCATTGTCATGTGTTCCTGTATATACAACACAGTGACTGGTATAGGTGTGCGGCAGATAATCACTTCCCTCACGGCTGTCAAACGCAAACTGGATGACTTTCATGCCCGGGAATCCGGAATCCTTTAACAGTTTGCGGACAGAATCTGTCAAAAATCCCAGATCTTCCACGATAATCGGAAGTTTGCCAAGTTTCTTCTCCAACTGGTTAAACAGATCCATACCCGGACCCTGCTTCCATTTTCCGTTCTTTGCAGTTTTATCTTTGGCTGGAATCGCATAATAAGAATCAAATCCCCGGAAATGATCAATACGGATAATATCATACAGCTCGCTCATCGCTTTGATTCGTTTGGTCCACCATGCATAGTTATCTTTTTTCATTTCATCCCAGCGGAACAGTGGATTGCCCCAGAGCTGTCCGTCTGCAGAAAATCCATCTGGCGGACATCCAGCTACTTCAATCGGATTTAAATCTTCATCCAGATAAAACTGTTTCGGATTTGCCCATACATCCGCACTGTCTCCGGCCACATAGATCGGCACATCTCCGATAATCTCGATTCCGTTTTCATTGGCATATGCCTTTAACTCTCTCCACTGTTTAAAGAACAGATACTGAAGCATCTTATAAAACTCAATATCTTCTGCGTACTTTTTTCTTGCCTCATCCAATGCCGCTGCGTCACGCACACGAAGTTTCTCATCCCACTCGGCCCATGCTTTTCCGTCATTGGCATCTTTTAATGCCATAAACAGCGTATAATCTTCCAGCCAGTCCTTTTCCGCCTCACAAAATGACGAAAAATCTTCCGGCATATTTTTTACAAAACGGGCATATGCTTTATGCAGCAATGCATAGCGTGATACATACATGGTTCCATAATCAATGTATTCCTCGCTTGTGCCCCAGTCAAATGACTCACATTCCTTTTTCTTTAATAAATTTTCCTTGCAGAGAATGTCCAGATCAATAAAATAAGGATTTCCCGCAAAACTGGAAAACGACTGATACGGTGAATCTCCGTAACTGGTCGGACAGATCGGCAGAATCTGCCAGTAAGTCTGACCTCCTTTTATCAGAAAGTCTACAAATTTTCTGGCTGATTTTCCCATAGTTCCAATGCCATACGGTGATGGCAGGGAAGATATCGGCATAAGTACGCCACTTGTTCTCATAAGTGATTCCTCCTAAGATCCAATCTATAATCTATAATTATATCATACCACCTTTTTGTCCCCTTGTAAAAAACATTTTTCAATGCTAGTATGAAGAAAAGGGATTATGAGGTGAAGAATTATGAACGATGTCATAAAACATAAAATCAAACACAATGCACACCGTACACTGGTGTCGATCAAATGGGTAATTTTTGCAATTCTTGTCGGCGGTATCGTCGGACTGTGCGGCACCGCATTTTATTTTTGTCTGACATTTGTCACCGTGCTGCGCGGGCAGGACCCCTGGCTGTTGTATCTGCTCCCTGTCGGGGGACTGATCATTGTCGGTGCTTATCACCTGCTGCACGATGAAAAAGATACCGGAACCAATCTGGTCATCTCTGCCATCCACTCGGATGACGAGCTGCCCCTGCGCATGGCTCCTTTGATCTTTATTTCCACACTGATCACGCACCTGTTCGGCGGATCTGCCGGCCGTGAAGGTGCTGCCCTGCAGATGGGCGGAAGTATCGGAAACGCAATCGGAAAATTCTTCCGTTTTGACGACAAAGATAAACATGTCATGATCATGTGCGGCATGAGTGCTGCGTTTTCCGCTCTCTTTGGTACCCCGATGGCTGCTGCCATCCTTCCAATGGAAATTGTAAGTGTCGGCGTCATGTACTATACCGCCCTTGTTCCATGTGTGATCAGTTCTCTTGTCGCACACGGAGTTGCTTACCTGTTTGGTGTTTCCAACCAATGGTTTTCCATCGAGCACATCCCGGACTTTGGCATTCTTCCTGCCGTGCAGATTTCCATCCTTGCCATACTCTGCGCACTGGTAAGTATTGTTTTTTGTATTCTTCTACACAAAAGTGAAGAAATTTACCGCAAACTGTTCCAGAATCCCTACATCCGCATCTTTGCCGGTGGATGTATTGTTGTCATTCTGACGATGCTTGTCGGGAACCAGAATTACAACGGTACCGGTATCGGCATCATCCAGATGTGCATTGATGGAACGGTCCGTCCGGAAGCCTTCCTGTTAAAGATGATCTTTACCGCACTGACTCTTGGTGCCGGTTACAAAGGCGGAGAAATTGTTCCTTCCTTTTTCACCGGCGCGGCCTTTGGCTGCCTGTTTGGAACGCTGACCGGCATATCCCCGACACTTTGTACGGCTGTCGGCATGACTGCCGTATTCTGTGGTGTCACAAACTGTCCGATCACTTCACTGTTAATCAGTTTTGAATTGTTCGGTTATGACGGCATGCCATATTTTCTTCTGGCTGTCGCTTTCAGCTATATGCTCTCCGGATACTTTGGTCTGTACCGGAGCCAGAAGATTGTGTACTCCAAATACAAAACCAGTTACATCAACAAGACAACTCATTAATCCCAAGAACCACACAGCCAGTCGCCGGCAATTCCATGTTCGAATGAACCGAACCGATTGGCCGGGTTCCTGCATGCAGGTCATCAATATATAACGTCCATGTCCTGTCATCCGGCAGCAGGAGTGTTTCTTTTCTGCCGGATGCATTGTATGCCACCAGAAGTGTCTCTTCCGGCTGGCGGATTGTAAACGCGATGGTCTGTTCGGATGTCATTTCCATAAACAGAATATTCTGGCGGATCTCCTCTGCGTCTGTCATACGCAATCCTTTATGTGCTTTCCGGAAAGCAATCAGTCCCCTGTAATACTGCTGCAATCCTTTTTGTCCATCGCTCCAGTCATAGCGCAGTACATTTGTTTCATACGGCAGATTATAACTGTTCTCGGATATCTCACCATTTTTTCCGGCCGGTTTGGTTCGTGCAAACTCTTCTCCCCCAAGGAAAAACGGAACTCCCTGTGCGGTAAATACCATCGCAGCCGCCAGACGGTTCATTGCAAGGCGTTCGCCTGCATCACAATCCGGTCTGGAAATCTGCAGTTTATCCCACAAGGTCAGATTGTCGTGACAGGAAACATAATTGATCACTTTCTCCGGTGTATCCGTCCATGTGCCGCCGGCTGCATAGGTATAAGCTGCATAATCTACCTGTGGATGCCACACACCTCCTGTTGCACAGTAACGCACCGCAACTTTCATTTTTTTCTTTCCGCTGACATAGCCGCAGTCTTTGTTATAAAACACATGTCCGCGCACCATGTCCCGGATATCATCCGAAAACATTCCGATGCCGTCCAGCATACGCGCGTTTCTCTTCATGGCACGCCTAAATTCCGGCATGGTTGAAGTACCGCCTGTCCAGCCCTCTCCATACAGAATGATATATGGATTGATTTCTTTTAACCTGTGGCTGATCTCATTCATGGTATCAATATCAAGAACACCCATCAGATCAAACCGGAACCCATCCACATGATATTCCCTTGCCCAGTAACAGACAGATTCTACGATGTATTTGCGCATCATCGGCTGCTCCGAAGCAATTTCATTGCCACAGGCAGATGCATTGGAATATCTGATTCCGTTCATCCGGTAATAATAATCCGGCTCACATTTCTGCAGACAGCTGTCCAGATCATAGGTGTGATTGTACACCACATCCATGATCACTCCGATGCCCTCCCTGTGAAAAGCCGCAATCATTTCTTTCATTTCCCGGATACGCACCTCCCCATGGAACGGATCTGTTGAAAAAGATCCCTCCGGTACGTTATAATTCAGCGGATCGTATCCCCAGTTATACTCCCGCTTCTTTGGTGCCGCCTCATCAATACTTGCAAAATCATACATTGGCATGATCTGCACATGCGTAATACCGAGCGATTTCAGATAATCCAGCCCGGTTGGTTCCCCATCTTTGTTTTTGGTTCCTTTTTCTGTTAAACCCAGGTACTTTCCCGGATGCTTTACACCGGAAGATACATCTGCGGTACTGTCTAACACCGAAATCTCACAGATCACCAGATCTGTGCGGTTTTTAAAAGCGGGGCCATGATCCTCTTTAAAATTCTCAGGATCGGTCTCTCTTAGGTCCAAGACCATACTTCGCTGTCCATTTACACCGACAGCTACCGAATATGGGTCCTGCGATTCTACAGTTTTTCCACTTCGCTCCAGACGGTATGTATAATAAACATGCCGCAGATCTCCGTCTACCCGGATCGCCCAGGTTCCCTGTATATCCCGCTTCATCGGAATGGTATCCGACAGGCAATCTCCGTCTCCTTCCTGATACAGACACAGCGTTACTGCATCCGCCGTCGGAGCCCAGAGCCGGAAATCCGTACCTTTCTTCGTGTACACAGCACCCAGATCATTTCCATCATATGGAATCCTTTGCTGCATTCCCTCTCTCCTCCCTGAAATATATTATTTTCGCATTTTTTCGTAATTCATTATATTTTAATTTTTTGTATCTGTAAATTGGAAAAATCACTAAGTTTTTTTCAATATTTTGTGAAATAAGACGAAGAAAAGAGGCATTCCATGTTTTATGCCATGAAATGCCTCTTTTTTTGTTTTCCGTATCAGGCAAACCCTTATGCGTTTGTTGCCTGTACCATTGCCTCAAGGGTTCTGACTGCTGCTCCCGAATCGATCGTCTTTGCTGCAAGTGCAATGCCATCTGCAATACTGTCTGCCTTTTTCCCAATATACAAAGCGGCTCCTGCATTCAAAAGCACAATCTCCCTCTTTGGTCCCTGTTCCTTTCCAGAAAGAATATCTCTGGTGATCTGTGCGTTTACGGCTCCATCCCCACCCTGCAGTTTTGCGATTTCACACCGCTTTAATCCAAACTGTTCCGGTGCGATTGTATAGGTGGCTACTTTTCCGTCCTTAATTTCAGATACCGTGGTCTCACCGGTCAGTGTGATCTCATCCATGTTATCCTCTCCGCTGACAACCATTCCCCGTTCTACCCCGAGGTTCATCATGGTTCCCGCAATCACTTCCGTAAGTGCCGGGGAATACACCCCTACAAGCATTGCCCTGGCACGGGATGGATTAGAAAGCGGTCCTAAAATATTAAACACCGTGCGGATGCCCAGCAGTTTTCTGACCGGTCCCACATACTTCATGGCAGGATTAAAATGCGGTGCAAACATAAATCCGATCCCGACCGTCTCCACACACTTTTCTACCATAGTCGGATCTGCGGAAATATTTACGCCAAGTGCTTCTAACACATCTCCGGCACCACTTTTAGAAGAAATGGAACGGTTGCCATGTTTTGCCACCGGAAGCCCGGCTGCTGCCACAACGAACGCTGATGTTGTAGAAATATTAAACGAATAGGTACAGTCTCCGCCGGTACCGACAAAATCCACATAATCTGCCACTTTCGGACTGATCGTATTTGCCTTGTTGCGCAATACGGCTGCCAGTCCCGTAATCTCATCCAGCGTTTCCCCTTTCATGCGGAGTGCTGTCAGAAAACATGCAATCTGCGCCTCTGTTGCCTGTCCGGTCAGAATCAGCTCCTGTGCTTTCATCGCTTCCTCTTTTGTCAGATCTTTTCCCTCTACCAGTTTGGCCAGAATCTCTTTCATCTATGATATCCTCCTGTTTGATTCGCTTTTCCGTTACATTTCATTTAACTCTTTTTTGAATGTGCTGCAATAGTCTGCTGCAGCCTGCGGATCAAAACCGTGTTCCCGCATCAGTGTGATAAAATGAGAGCCTACAATGGCTCCGTCAATAATCTCTTTCATCGGACGTACATCCTCCGCCGTGCGGATACCAAATCCCATCATAACCGGAATTTTTGCCTCTTTCTTTACCGCCGTCAGATATTCTAAAATCTGACGGTGGAAGGTTGCTTCCTGTCCGGTAACTCCCATGGAAGACACACAGTAGACAAATCCCCTTGCATTTTTAAGGATTTTTGGCACACGGTCTTTGGATACCGGGGAAACCAGCTGGATCAGAATGGTTCCATCCTCTTTCTGTAACTGTGTCTGGAGTTCTTCCTGCTCTTCCAGCGGCAGATCCGGAATGATCAGTCCATCCACCCCGCAGGCATTGCACTCTTTTACAAATTTTTCCACTCCATAATGCAGTACCGTGTTGTAATACATCATAAATACAATCGGGATCTGCACACCATCGTCACGCATCTCTTTCATACAGGTAAATGTCCTCTCCAGATTTGCCCCGCCGAGAATTGCCTCATAGGAAGCCGCCTGAATAACCGGACCGTCCGCTACCGGATCGGAAAACGGAATTCCAAGTTCAATAATGTCCGTTCCCGCCGCTTCCTGTGCTTTGATGATCGCCTTTGTCTTATCATAATCCGGCAGACCTGCTGTGATATAAGTAATAAATGCCTTTTCTTTCTTTTCCTGTAACGCCTGAAGCGCTGTCTCAATTCGATTCATCCCTGTTATGCCCTCCTTAATTCAGATATCCTTTTCCGTCAAGATAATCCGCAATGGTGTTTACATCTTTATCTCCGCGACCGGACAGACAGATAACCATGCTCTGGTCCATGGTCATTTCTTTTGCCTTTTTAAATGCATAGGCAACGGCATGTGCACTCTCAATTGCCGGAATAATTCCTTCTAATTTACACAGTTCCATCAGCGCATCCATTGCCTCCACATCCGTAATTGCCACATATTTTGCACGTCCGGTATCCCGCAGATATGCATGCTCCGGTCCGACTCCCGGATAATCCAGTCCGGCGGAAATGGAGTGTGCCAGCTGGATATTTCCATCGGTATCCTGCAACAGATACGAACGCATGCCATGCAATACTCCAGGCTCTCCCAAAGCCATGGCGCTGGCATGTTTTCCGGTCTCAATTCCAAGGCCCGCTGCTTCCACACCGATCAGTTCCACCTCCGGCTCATCAATAAAATCGGCAAACATTCCGATGGAATTGGAACCGCCGCCCACACATGCCATAACCACATCCGGATTCTTTCCTTCTGCTTCCATGTGCTGACGCTTTGCCTCCCGGCTGATCACACTCTGAAACTCTTTCACCATCTTCGGATACGGATACGGTCCTACCGCAGATCCGATAATATAGAACGTATCCTCCGCTGTTTTTGCCCAGGTACGGATGGCTTCGTTTGTCGCGTCTTTTAAGGTATTGCTTCCGGATTCCACGGATACCACTTTTGCACCAAGCATCTCCATACGCATCACATTCAGTTTCTGTCTCTGGATATCTTCTTTTCCCATGTACACCGTACATTCCATATCAAACAGTGCTGCTCCCGTTGCAGTAGCTACACCATGCTGTCCTGCACCGGTCTCCGCGATTACCTTTGTCTTTCCCATACGCTTTGCCAGAAGGATCTGACCGATCACATTGTTGATCTTGTGGGCACCGGTATGGTTTAAATCTTCACGCTTTAAATAAATTTTTGTACCGTATTTTGCAGACAGACGCTCTGCATAGTAAAGCGGTGTCTCTCTGCCGACATACTGTTTCAGATAATAATGGTACTGTTTTATAAACTCTGGATCATGGATTGCCTCCTCATATGCCTGATCCAGTTCCTGTAATGTATTCATCAGCGACTCTGCCACATACTGTCCGCCAAACTGTCCATAATATGCTTTCTTATTCATCTTTCTTTCCTTTCTTTTGCTTCCTCTTTGACACATGCTACAAATTGTTTGATCAATGCTTCATCTTTGCCATTTTCATTTTCCACCCCGGAACTGACATCCACAACATCCGGATGAAACAGCTGGATTCCTTTGTTCACATTTCCGGCATGTAAGCCTCCTGCTAAAACGAATTTTCTCCCGGCAAAAATCCCCTCTGTCTGGTGAAACGTCTGCGTCTTTTGCCAGTCAAACGTCTGTCCGCCTCCGTAATTTGCTCCATCCACCACAAGTGCTGTAATTTTCTGCTGTAACTTTTCCGGCAAATCCAAAAAATCTTTTGTCTTTTCTGCAAACTCTTTGGGATCTGACAGGTTTATGGCATACCAGACGGGAAGTTCCACTGCCGAAAGTGCCTCGGCTGACAGCGTTCCATGCATCTGGATGATATCAAATTTCATCTGTTGCAGTATTTGAATCTGTGCTGCATCCGGAGAAACAGTCACGGCAACTTTCTTTATATCCGGACGGATTTTTTCCATAATTTTTTTTGCTTTTTGACAGCTTACATTGCGTTTGCTTTTTTCATAAAACACAAATCCTGCATAATCGGCACCTGCATCATTTACATATTGTGCATCCACTGGCTTTTGAAGTCCGCAGATCTTTACTTTTGGTCTCATGCCTGATACAGCTCCTTCCACTTTTGTGCAAGCGCTTTTGGATTTTCCGATTCCATAAATGCCCGCCCGATCAAAAAGGCATCTACTCCGCAATCGCGCAGAAAACGTACATCTTCATCCCCTGTAATTCCACTTTCTGCCACAAACGCCTTATCCTCCGGCACATAAGGGCGAAGCCGTCTGGTATGTTCTAGAGAAATCGTAAAATCTTTCAGATTTCGATTATTGACTCCGATGATGCGCGGATTGATTTTCATTGCCCGCTCTACCTCTGCCTCATCATGCGTTTCTACCAGCACATCGAGTTCAAGTTCTCTTGCCAGCTGATAAAAATCATGCATCTGTGCATCATCCAAAATTGCCGTAATCAAAAGTACCGCATCCGCTCCAATCACTTTTGCCTCATAAAACTGATACTCACAGATCATAAAATCTTTCCGTAAAATCGGAAGCTGTGATTTCGCCCGGATTTCCTTTAAATATTCTACATTTCCGTGAAAATGATCTTCTTCTGTCAGACACGAAATGGCATCCACAGATGCATTGTATTCCGCGATCCGCTCCATCAGATCAATCTTGCTTGTAATTGTTCCAAGACTTGGGGATGCCTTCTTAAATTCTCCGATAATAGAAAGTCCCGGTTTCTTTAAATGATTGTAAAAGCAATTGGCTTCCCTCGTCTTTGTCTCCTCTGCCATACGGCGCATCTGACTTTCTGAAATGCGGGCCATATGTTCTGGAAGCCGTCTTTTTTTGTCTGCTACAATTTCTTCTAAAATCATATCGTATCTCCTAACACTTTTCGGGAACATCGGTCCATATAAAGTTTGCCTTCGGCAAAGGACCGACGCTGCATGTTAGATTTCCAAGGAAATCTAACACATATCATTTACGAAGTTTTCTATGATGCGTTTGCCGTGTTCGGTATAAATGGATTCCGGATGGAACTGTAATCCGACAACCGGATATTCCTTATGACGCATAGCCATGATCTCGCCATCGTCTGTCCGCGCCAGCACCCGCAGACAATCTGGCAGATCTTTTTCCTGTACCGCAAGCGAATGATACCTTGCCACACGGATCGGAGAATTGATTCCCGTAAATACGCTGCTTCCATCATGCTCAATCAGTGACTGTTTGCCATGAAACAGTGCTTTTGCATAAGAAACGGTTCCCCCTAATGCCTCACCAATACACTGATGTCCCAGACAGATACCAAGAATCGGTTTCTTTCCGGTAAATTCCCGGACAACATCCATGCAAATGCCAGCCTCTTTTGGATTTTTCGGTCCTGGAGAAAGCACGATCCGCTCCGGGTCCATCGCAGTAATTTCATCAATGGTAATCTTGTCGTTTCGGACAACTTTGATATCGGAGTTAAAAATTCCGATATACTGATACAGGTTATAAGTAAAAGAATCATAGTTATCAATCAGCAAAATCATAAATTTTCCTCCTCAATCAGTGTCTTGGCCAGTGCCATTACTTTATTGCAGCACTCCTGATACTCATTTTCCGGAACAGAATCTGCAACTATTCCCGCTCCAGCCTGCAAATATACACGGTTTTTCTTTTTGATCATTGTCCGGATCGTAATACAGAAATCCATATCACCGGAGAAATCAATGTATCCGGTTGCGCCTCCGTAGAGTCCTCTGCGCACACTCTCAAGTTCATCGATAATCTCCATCGCGCGGATCTTCGGTGCTCCAGAAAGCGTTCCTGCCGGAAGGAACGAAGAAACCAGATCCAGCGGATGAAATTCTCCTTTTTTCTTTCCTTCCACCATGGATACGATGTGCATCACATGGGAATAATTCTGCACTTCCATAAACTGTGTCACCTTGACGGTTCCAAATTCTGAGATCCTTCCCATGTCATTTCTCGCAAGATCCACCAGCATAACATGTTCGGCGCGTTCCTTTTCATCCCGGAGCAATTCATCCCGAAGCAATGCATCCTCCTCGGCATCCACACCCCTGCGCCGGGTTCCGGCGATCGGACAGGTATACACCCTGCTTCCCTGCTGCTTTACAATCATTTCCGGGGAACTTCCGATCACTTCAAACTCTCCATAATTGAAATAATACAGATACGGGGATGGATTCAGTTCCCGGAGTTCTTTATACAGCTCAAATCCGGTCTGTTTTGTCTCAATCGTCCATCTCTGGGAAAGCACGGTCTGGAAAATATGTCCTTCCCGGATATACTGCTTGATCTTTTCGACTTTTTCGCAATACTGTTCTAAGGTATCGGACTGGTTGACAATCACACCGTCATGTGTAAAATTTCTGTCCGGTATCTGTCCGGCATTTTTTCTTGCCTCCTCAATCAGTTCTGCTGCTTCTGCTAATGCTTTCTTTTTTCCGTCTTCCGAATCTTCTCCAAGAATCACTGCGGTCAGTGTCTCTGCCACATGATCCACCAGGATAAATTTTGTCATGAGCATCATCTGGATGGTCTCGATTCCAATCTCGTCTGGATTGTTATCCGGCAGTACTTCCGCATAGCGGACAAAATCATATCCCAGATTTCCGACCAGTCCTCCGGAAAAAGACAGCTCTTCGTTTTCTTTTACGATATCAAACTCGCTGTAATATTCTTTCAGACGTTCGAGCGGATTTCCCTGCCGGATTTCTTCCGTCCCGTTGTTTTGCCGGATCACGAGTGCATCCCCGCGGGAAGTAATGATCTCTTCCGGTTCTTTTCCAAAAAACGTATATCTGTCATAATTTTTATCATAACTTTCCAGAAGAAATCCTTTTTTGTTTCCTACCAGACTCTCATACATGCCGATGGCTGTTTCATTTACAATGCTGACTGTCTTTTTGTATACCCGTAATCTCCGCTTCATATTACTGCTCCTTTTTTCCAAATAAAAAACGTCCCTGGTCCGACTGCTGCCGGATCAGGGACGATTATCCTCGTGGTGCCACCCTTCTTCGCTCCGTAACTGCAAAATAACAAAGGCAGCCATCCCCGAACCGGAAATAACTGCCACCAATTACGCAACCTCTTGTGATACAGAAAACAAAATCTTTTTGTCTCGATATCCATGCCCCTGTAACGTGGGGAAACGGCTCAACTACTCGCCTTACGCTTTCACCTTGCATCTAACGAATCCATTCCATGACAAACTATCCTGCCGGCTCACACCTGCCGCCGGCTCTCTGAAAGGAATCATCTGCTGTACTTACCTTCGCTCAATGATTTTATTTCTCTTTAATTTATTAACAGTTTAATACACTACAGTGTGTCTGTCAACCAAAACTTTAACTTTCAGGAAAATTTCATTTTAGGATACAATCACCTTGCGGAATTTTATATTTTCTTTTTCACTCTTTTCGTGTAAAATACATTTTACGGCAATGTTTATTGCATAACAACTTAAGAAAGGACTTATAGCTATGAAACAAAAAATAGGACTGTTTCTTTGCCTTGCCCTGCTCCTTACCGGATGCAGCTACCAGACAAAGACCATCCGTTTCGGTGCAGCCGACATCGGTGGGATGTATTATACCGTTGCAAATGCTTATGCCGGTCTGGCATCCAAAGAATCCTCCGACCTGAAATTTGAAGTTAAAAACACCGCCGGATCTGCGGCAAATCTACGGCTTTTGTCCGGAAATTACATTGATCTTGGGATCGCACAGGCGGATCTGGTCCGGGCAGCCCATGAAGGAACCGGCAGTTTTTCTGATAACAGACAACAGGGATACCGTGCCATTGCAGGTCTCTACACCGAAGCCTGCCAGATCGTTGTCCGGGCAGATTCTGATATCCGGACATTAAATGATCTGCAGGGAAAAACCGTCAGCATCGGTGCCAGCGAATCCGGAACCGAACAAAACGCAACAGAAATTTTAAAACTGAGCGGTCTGACTTCGAAACTGGTGCACATGGTAAATCTGGATTATGCAGATGCAGCAGGAAAACTTGCCTCTGGCGAAATTGACGCCTTATTCTGCACCGCCGGCATCCGCACTGCTGTCATCGAAGAACTGGCAAAGGAATGTGATCTGCGGCTCCTTTCCATCGATGATACCTGTCTGGAAAAATTGCTTGCAACCACAAAGGAATACCGTAAATATATCATTCCTGCAAACACTTACAGTGGACAAAACAAAGACGTGACAACCATCGGAGTCAAAGCCGTACTGCTTGCTTCCGATGATCTGTCCAAAGAAACCGTGGAAAAACTTACAGAAACCCTGTTTTCCCACGCACAGGATCTGGCCTATGCCACATCTTTAGACGCTGCTTTTGACGAGACAGATGCATCCTCTGGTGTAACAATTCCCTTCCATCCGGGTGCTGCTGCTTATTATGCCAAGCAGGGAATCAGCGTCAATACAAAATAACATTTGAAAGAAGGACAACTATGGAAATACATTTGAATATGTACCAGACGCTGGCAGTTGCTGTATTGGTACTCTTGTTTGGCAGCTTTTTAAGACACCGCATTGGGTTTCTGGAAAAATTCTGTATTCCGGCACCTGTCATTGGCGGTCTTTTGTTTGCAATTTTGACCTGTCTTTGTTATGTTACCGGAATTGCGGAATTCTCTTTTGACGACACACTCCGGGAAGTATGCATGGTATTTTTCTTTACCTCGGTCGGTTTTCAGGCCAACTTAAAAGTGTTAAAAAGCGGAGGCACAGCCATGGCAGTTTTCCTCGGTCTTGTCGTTGCACTGATTCTATGTCAGAACCTTCTTGCCGTGGGATTGTCCCATGTCCTGCACTTAAATCCGCTGATTGGTATGTGTACCGGCTCCATCCCAATGGTCGGCGGTCATGGTACAGCCGGAGCATTCGGTCCTGTCTTAGAAGACTTTAATATTCAGGGAGCCACCACGATCTGTACTGCAGCTGCCACCTTTGGTCTGATTGCCGGCAGTCTGGTCGGCGGTCCGCTCGGCAGACGCCTGATTGAAAAACACAACCTGCTGGCCACCGCAGTCACGGAAGATGACAGTCTGCTCATCGAGGATGAAAAAAAGCATGAACGTCATACGAATATGTATGCGTCCGCAGTTTTCCAGTTGATCCTTGCGATCGGTCTGGGAACTATTTTTTCTTATTTTCTGACAAAAACCGGACTTACCTTTCCGGTTTACATCGGTGCCATGCTTGCAGCCGCACTGATCCGCAACATTGCCGAATACTCCGGCAAAGCAACGATCCACATGGGTGAAATCAACGACCTTGGAGGTATCAGTCTCTCCCTCTTTTTGGGTATGGCGATGATCACCTTAAAGCTCTGGGAACTTGCTTCTTTAGCTCTTCCGCTTGTGATCCTGCTGACGGCACAGGTCGTACTGATCTGTGTATTTACTTACTTCATCGAGTTTAACATTATGGGACGGGATTACGATGCTGCTGTACTGGTTGCCGGAACCTGTGGTTTTGGTATGGGTGCCACACCAAACGCCATGGCAAACATGCAGGCCATCTGTGACCGCTATGTACCTTCCGTAAAAGCGTATCTCCTGATTCCCCTGATCGGAAGTTTATTTGCGGATTTTATCAACAGCCTTGTAATTACCTTTTTTATCAATATTTTGTAATTGGGAGGACAACGAAAATGTTTTGGAAAAAATTAAAGAAAAAGGCAGCTGAAAAGCATAATTACGACCTGACCTACGACAATGTAGCGATTCCGGAAGTGCACACCCACAAACCGGAAGATCACGAAGAAACTCCGGGTGAAGATGCCCCGGTGCACTATGACAATGTAGCGATTCCGGAGGTACATATCCGCAGGAAAAAATAAAAGGCTCCGCAGAATCAAATCCCTGAAGGTTCCAGTTCTGCGGAGTTTTTCTTTTCCTGTCATTTATTTTAAATGCAGACGTTCTTCCTTTCCCTGAATCTGCAGCGTCACCGGGCGACCCACACGTACGCGTTCTCCCTGTTCTAACGTCCCTATCACGTTGTCTTCTTTCAGCAGTAAAATCTTCTCCGGAGAATCACTGATCATCCGGTATGTCTGTTTCGAAGGGTCATAGGAAATCTGACAATGTTTCCACTCGAATGTTTTGTTTCCTGCTGTATTCTTCTTTTTTGTGGAAGAATCCTCTTTCCGGCTGCGTTTCTTTTTCGACTTTCTCCGCCGGTGAGCTTTTTTGCGCCGCCAGCCGTGTCCGGACCGCTTCGGATTCTTTTCCCTTTTTATCTTCTCATTTCCCTGTTTTTCGGGTGGCCGGTACCCTCCTGTAATCCATCCTGTCAGTATGAGTATCCATGCGACTCCATGCAGCAGGGTAAAGAAATATATCCCTGACAACAGAAACGGATACAGTGCCGGAAACACAGCCAAAACAATCAGCAGTTCTGCCAGCACCAGACTGGTAAACAGCGTTGGCAGCAGCATCGTCTTTTTTCCTTCCGCCAGAAACAACATTCCCACAGACAAAAAACAAAGCAGTACCGGGAGCAGTGCTGCAATGGCACAAACTGCCAGAAGCCGCATCTGTCCCACTCCCTGTACATAAGAAAGACTGCTTTTTACCGTACCAACCGTGATCGGAGCTTTTAAAACGAAAGTATCTGCCACTCTGCCTTCTGTCAGATACGTATAACCTGCCCTTCCTCCTGCTTTCACCACATCCAGACCGGACAGCGTCATCTCCTGCCCGCCTGCCGAAAACTTACAAAACGGCAATAGCATGGAAAGTAATGCCAGAAGAAGTGCTATTGCTGCTATATTTTTCAATAAACGTCCATACGTTCTCATGCTCATTTCCTCCCATCGTTTTACATTCTGACAGGCTCATTATAGCACGGAATCTTTTGTCTTCTTATTAAATTTCTTTTAAATTTTTGTGATTCACAATTGCCACCCAGATTCCCGGGGCTTTCAACGGCACCGAAAGGATATAGGCCAGCACAACACGCAGCCCCAGAGAGATCACCGTAAGTACCACTGACATCTGTGCTTTGTTGATTGCCCGGTAATATCCGTACAGCAGAAACAGACACCCGATTCCACAGTAAAACGAGCCCTCGATACGCAGATACTGCACACCACACGCGATGACCGCCGTCTCCTGTGCCTTCACAAAAATCTCCATCAGAGATGCTGCAAACGTGCACACCAGAATGGAAATAATGATACTGAATACAATACTGATCGCAAAGGCTTCCTTCGTTCCCTTTTGGATCCGTCCGTAATCTTTCACCCCATAATTCTGTGCGACAAACGTGGAATACGCATTGCCGAAATCCTGTACCGGAAGATATGCAAATGTGTCAATTTTGACCGCTGCCGCAAATGCCGCCATCGTTGTTGCCCCGAAACTGTTTACAAGCCCCTGCACCATCAGAATTCCAAAATTCATGACCGACTGCTGCATCTCCTCCATGACTTCCTGTGGCACACGTAGAAACCACAGAATAGGATGCATACACACATACACCAGCACGTTAACGAAGACCATCACTGCCATGATCAGCACAAAAGCATGCGCCACAGCTACCCGCGCGCATGCTTATCGTTTTTCCCTTTATAAATGGAAAATAAGACTCCTGCCCCCATGGAAAGTCCCAGAAAAATCGAGGTCAAAAAGGTCATAAGTGTATAGGCGAACCCCACCGCCGCGAGTGCATTCTTTCCAACCACGCGCCCGACAATCAGTGTATCCGCAATATTGTAAAACTGTTGCATCAGATTGCCCGCCATCATCGGCAGTGCAAATAAGATAAGATTTTTTGATATTTTTCCTTTTGTTAAATCATAGTACATTCTTTTATTCCGTGATGATTTCCCCAACACTGCTTTCCATTTCGTCCTTTTCCAGAAGCATCTGCTGCGCCCGCTTATCCTCCGCGATTGCTGTCATGATACGGTTGATATCCTCCGGGCAGAACATCGTAATTGCCTGTGACAGGTCACTGAGATTATCCCGGTTGACCATCAGGCACCCGCCACCTTTTAAGCTGATGTTCAGGCACTTGCTCCGGTCGGTGACATCCCCGAGTGTAATCCGATTTCTGTCCGTATCACATACAAACGTAACCCCTTTGTACGTGATTGTACCGTTTTGTGCCAGATGCTGATACGGCGCTTTCTTTTCGGTTCCGTCTATATGCTCCCGAAAACTGCTTCCGCGCGTTTGTCCGTTTTGTGTACCCAGTCCTGCTATTTTTCCGTATAATGTAGTGTATCCTGTCTGTAATGCTCCAATTGCCATATTCTTTTTATCCTCCGTAAGTTACATCCTGTTTTTCATGCTTTTCACCTCTGGAAAATAATTCCCGGATTTGCATGTATTTATACATTTTCCCAGCTTTTATTTTTGTAATGTATTTATCCAGTTACATACCACAGGCATATATATTTTTCGCCCGAGATATAGCACAAAAAACACCAGTATCACCGTAAGTATTCTCCGAAGCGGCCAGTACCAAGGCTGTTTTCCAAGAAAGCCTTTCAGAATCCAAATTCCCATTTTCGCTTCTTTTTTCTGATTGCACCGCATACAGGCGGTACACAAGTTTTTCATATCATTCGATCCGTGAATTCCAAGCAGCGCGGCTCTTTTGCGCACGGCCGGATATTTTTCCATACAATGAACCGGGAAAATATGGTCAATGGTTATTTTATCTTTTGGCTTTTTTTTTCCACAGTATACACATCGATATTTCCCAGTTGCGGAAGGATGACAGGCAAAAAACTGACTGCGGTAACTGCTACTTCGCGTATATTGCGTCGGCACGGCTTCAAAAGCGAGTCCTTTTCTTCTGCTAAAACGCTGCATATGATTTTTTTCCCGCCTGGAACATTCTTTTTTTTCATAATATACTCTGCCATTTGCCCGTTTGATGCAGATATATTTTTTCCACCATAGCCATATTCGGTATCGTTTTACATGCCTCGTTCCATTTTTAATTCTTAGTGTATATGTCTGTACCAATGCTGCAGTTTCCTATCCCTTTATCTGATTTTCAGGCCTCTTAAATACGCTTTTGTTTCCTGTGGAATTCTTCTGCTTTCGATCGCCTTCTGAATGGACTTATTATGTGTCCATGGCTCTAACACCCTATTTTGTATGTAGGGAAGCGTCGCATCATATTGTTTCACCAATGCCATGCTAAAATACCAAGCCACTGCCATATTTACATAATATTCCTCCGATCTTACATTTGCAACCAGTTGCAGCATTTCTGGCTCAAATGCATCATCCAGATAAAATCCCAGAAGCGTTACAATACCAAACCGAATGGTATACACCGCATCACTTTGCAGCCACTTTTGTGCTCTTTCATAAACATAAGGCAAATGCTTCTTAAAAATCTTCGGCGAAAGCATATCACAAGTTGCCCAGTTATCTACATACGGCAAAAAACGTTCTAGCTGTTCCATAAAAGCTATTATATCTTTTGGATAAAGTAAGGACAACAAAGCACCATGCAAATTATTTTCTTCATAATAGATATGTGGAAGGCTTTCTAAAAATATATTTGCTTCCGGCAGCTTTGCCACTTCTTTTGCATACTTCCGTAATACCGGAGTCCGGACGCCAATGATGTTATCGATCGGAATATCAGGAATCAGTTTGGCATGAAATCTACGATAGTTTTCATCCTTTAATGCAAATAAACCATCTGTAATTGTTTTTTCACTCATATCTCAATGCCTCCAGTCATGTTCCCTGTTTCTTTTATACACGATTTCACCGATGATGTCTATATCCAAACAGCCAATCGATCACATGTATGTGTTATGCCCCTGTTCCAAAACGTGCTCCCTTCCATCCTTTCTCCCCTAATATAGTTCATATACTTTCTTTTTGAAAATAAACAATACAGCGACAAACGTTTCGCTTGCAACAAAACGGATCTGCAGAAATGTATCCTGACCACTTGCATCCCTGCTGATCATAACCTGTCGAAATACAATGGCAATGAGAGAAGTAACGACTGTTGCAGGAACCGATTTCCAGATCATACCAACGATGAACGGCCATATGGATAATACCATGCATCCAATCACAGCAGTTATTAGCAAACATATCTGCAAAGTCATTCGCATTGATGTCCCAATGATCCTGAAACCATTTCACCGCTTCCCATTTATATTTTTCCCCCTGCCATCTTTCATCAAAAATCTTCTTATATTCCACAAGCGCATTTTGCAATTTCTCCAGAAAAAGACTTTTTTTTGCAGAAAATAAATAAAATTTCAAATTAAAGAGCTTGCAATAGTTTTTATTCAGAAGTTTTCCTTTTTAAAGTTGGTGCCAATAAAACACTTTGTAGTTCAAAATTTGGCGTTACATCATATGTAACATCTGAAATTATCCCATTATAACTGTTGTTTTCTAAAATAGCGCTTACACTCTTCTCTTTTGAACTTCCAACGCTCTCTTTTTCAACATCCGGCTCTAAAGTAGCAACAACATCTCCATTTTCATCAAAAATTAACGTACACTTTTTTACTGGAGGATTCAGGGTTTGCATTGTCGTTTGAAATTCAGAACTGGAATAATCAGCCAGCATAGCATACACTTTATTTTTTAATGCACTATCTGTATTTATTCTATATAATACATCTCCAGGAATAAAACACTCAAATCTACTATTTGAAACTCCTACCTTTATCCCAAATTTATCATAAATTTCATTTACTATATTATTAACTTCCGTTGTTCCTAATTGATCACTAAACTTAGCATTCTCTTTAACTTGTTTTTCTGTACCATTAACATAATTCATAGATACATTGGATAATGCCAATAAAGTTTCTCCTATCACAATACTCATAATTCACCTCCATTTTTGTATTATCTCTCTTTATCCTTCTAAAATAAAATTCACAATATCATCAACTTTTTTGAATTGATATTTATTTATAACATCAGATGAGATTTCTTTATGATATTGATTACTAACCTCATCCAATAAATATACCAAGTACATCCTCCTGAAAGACATTTTCCTTAAATTCAAGCCATTCTATATCGTATGAGCATAACTCTTTTATGATTCTTACTGATCTATCCATTTTTCATCAACCTTTCAGATTTATTGCCCACCCATATTATAACACAGGTGGGTAATAAATTTATCTTTATTTTGCACTAATTCCACTGTCCTAAAATGAAATTTTAAATTCCACTGCCCTACAGGGCGGTAGAATTTAGTC
>NZ_QTYW01000010.1:0-93015 GCF_003462365.1 Roseburia sp. TF10-5
AACAACAAAAAATACCGTATTTATGCGGTGTTTGGCGTTTCGCAAACGCCTATAGAGTTGAGGTTAAAGGAAAGGAGATGTTTTACATAGAAGCTGTAGTAAAGGATATGGATGTTGTAGAAGATAGAACAGCAATGGAAACATTATTTTCTTATCTCGATAAAGGAATTGATGATATGGAAGCAGGGCGGCTTCATACCGTTGATGATGCATTTCAGATTATCAGAGATAGGATGAAAAATGAATTATAGAGTACTAATCACAGATGAAGCAACGGATGATGTATTCAATTTGGTTAAGTATATTCAGGTTGATTTATGTAATCCAGATGCTGCAAATAAGTTATATACGAATTTAAATAGGGAAGTCAATAACATGGGTGACTTCCCTTTAAAATTTGCTGATTCAGGGATAAAGTATAGAGGATATATAATACATAAAAAGATATATCAGTCATATTTATTGTTTTATATCATAAGCGACGAGAATCAGACAGTATATGTTCTTCGTATTTTGAAGGATATTATGAATTGGCGCAATATATTGCAAAAAAAAATATCTATCATTTTTCAAATTATAGATGATAAAAGTAAGTGGTCGGAATCAAGCCTCCAAGTCTTCCAAAGATTTGGAGGTTTTCTTCTGCCCATTTTCAGAGGAGAATAATTTTCGAAACAAACAATCTGTGATACAATGTCCTTGAAGGTATTCAGAATAGAATTGGAGCGACCGTTGATACAACGGACCAGGAATCCTCACGCTTGTCATCAAATACAGCAGAAGCATTGTCGAGGAATTCTTTTTTCCAGTTGCGGAGCAGATTCGGCCGATTTGGAAGAAAGGCGGCGGATGTACTCAGTTCTTTACAGCTTATGGTGCAGATAATGCAAAAAATTGATTGTATAAAAGAAATGGGTAAGTTATAATATAGGCGTGGTCAGATGCCTTTTTGGGGATGACGATATCTGTTACAAAAAGGAGAAAGACCAGTGAATACAGAATTGAAAAATGAAGTGAAAGCGATTATTGCAGGAAAAGAACCTGCACTTGCATAAAGTTATGTAAGAAAAAGAGCCTTTGAGTTAAAATGACTTGGAGGCTCCTGTTATTTTTCAGTAAGGAGTTAGGAGTAGTAAATGGATATTAATAGACAGCAGAAAGCTCCAATTTATGAGGCACTTGAGGAATTTAAAAAAAGAAGAGTGGTTCCATTTGACGTGCCTGGGCACAAAAGAGGCAGGGGAAACCCGGAACTGGTACAGCTGCTTGGACAAAAGTGCGTGGAACTGGACGTAAATTCCATGAAACCACTGGATAATTTGTGCCATCCGGTTTCTGTTATCCGCGAAGCAGAAGAACTGACGGCAGATGCATTTGGCGCAGAAAATGCATTCCTCATGGTTGGGGGAACGACATCGGCAGTGCAGGCAATGATATTGTCAATCTGTAAGGCGGGCGATAAAATTATATTACCGAGAAATGTCCATAAAAGTGCACTTAATGCACTGGTGCTCTGTGGGGCAGTTCCGGTTTATGTGAATCCGGAGATGAATGCGAAACTTGGGATTTCTCTCGGAATGGAAATAGACCAGGTTGCCAGGGCGATTGAGGACAACCCGGATGCAAAAGCGGTTCTGGTAAACAATCCGACGTATTACGGGATATGTTCAGACCTCCGGGCAATCGTAAAACTTGCTCATTCCAGAGGAATCAAGGTGCTTACAGATGAAGCACATGGGACGCATCTGTATTTTGGGGAAAACCTTCCGGTATGTGGTATGGCAGCAGGCGCAGACATGTCTGCCATCTCCATGCACAAATCCGGGGGAAGCCTTACACAAAGCTCCATCCTTCTTACCGGGAAAGCGGTAAAAGCAGATCATGTCAGGCAGATTATCAATCTGACACAGACAACCAGTGCATCGTATCTCCTTTTATCGAGTCTTGATATTTCAAGAAGAAATCTTGCGTTGCGGGGAAGAGAATCTTTTGCCAGAGTTGCAAAAATGGCAGAATATGCCAGAAATGAAATCAATTCTATTGGCGGGTACTATGCCTATGGGCGTGATCTGGTAAATGGAACCAGCATTTACGATTACGATGTCACCAAGCTGTCCGTTTATACACTGGATATCGGGCTTGCCGGAATAGAAGTATATGACCTGCTCCGGGATGAATATGACATACAGATCGAATTCGGTGATATCTGTAATATCCTTGCGTATATTTCCATTGGTGACAGAATTCAGGATATTGAGAGACTCGTAGGGGCATTGCAGGATATCAAGAGGTTATACAGCAGGGACAGGACAGGGCTTTTGTCCGGGGAATATATCAATCCGGAGGTGGCGGTATCTCCGCAGAAAGCTTTTTATGCAGAAAAAAAATCGCTAAGCATAAAAGATTCCGTGGGATGCATCAGTGGAGAGTTTGTCATGTGCTACCCACCGGGGATTCCGATTCTTGCCCCGGGGGAACGGATTACAAAAGAGATTGCGGAATATATTCTGTATGCAAAAGAAAAAGGATGCTCCATGCAGGGAACCGAAGATCCGGCAGTGGAATATCTTCAGGTACTGGCATGAGTGGCAACAGGAGGTAAAGATATGCAAATGTGGTTTTCGGAATATCATACAGTTAATGTAAAACTGGATGTCCGGATAGAGGAGCAGCTTTTTTCGGGGAAAAGTGAATATCAGAAGATAGATGTATTTAAATCCTATGAATTTGGAAAAATGGCAGCATTGGATGGTGAAATTGTTTTTTCCGATGCAGATGAATTTATATATGATGAAATGGTGACCCATGTGCCGATGGCAGTCCATCCCAATGCAAAAAAAATTCTGATTATCGGTGGCGGGGATGGGGGTGTGGCGAAAGAACTCATAAAATACCCGTTTGTTGAAAAGATTGACGTGGTAGAAACCGATAAAATGTTTGTGGATGTATGCAGAAAATTTTTCCCGGAGGTGGCATGTGGGTTAGAGGATCCCAGAATTTCAATGTACTATGATGATGGGCTTAGATTCCTGCGTGGGAAAAATGATGAATACGATCTGATCATCAACGATTCAACAGATCCATTGGGGCATACGGAAGGTCTTTTTACAAAAGAATTTTACGGAAGCTGTTATAAAGCTCTCCGGGAGGACGGAATCATGGTGTATCAGCATGGAAGCCCGTTTTATGACGAGGATGAGGCTGAATGCCGGAAAATGCACAGAAAAGTCTACAAGTCATTCCCGATCAGCCGGGTATACCAGGCACATATCCCGACCTGTCCTTCCGGATACTGGTTATTCGGATTCGCTTCTAAAAAGTATCATCCGCTGAATGATCTTGATGCAGAAAGATGGGATGCACTTGGAATGAAAACATGGTACTATACTACAAATTTACACCGGGGGGCATTTATGCTTCCAAAATATGTAGAGGACTTACTCGAAGAGGAAGAAACCCGGTAAAATAAATGATACAGGAGGAATAAAAATGAGCAGATTACTTATTATTGGATGTGGCGGTGTTGCACAGGTGGCAATCAGAAAATGCTGTCAGAACAGTGAAGTTTTCACGGACATCATGATTGCAAGCCGTACCCTGTCAAAATGTGACGATTTAAAGGCAAAACTTGAAGGGAAAACAGCTTCCAGAATTGAGACGGCAAGGGTTGACGCGGACAACGTGGAAGAATTAAAAACACTGATCCGTTCGTACCGGCCGGATGCAGTGCTCAATGTGGCACTCCCTTATCAGGATCTTACGATTATGGATGCATGTCTTGCTTGTGGAGTTGACTATATTGATACCGCAAACTACGAGTGCGAGGATACGCAAGATCCACAGTGGAGGGAAATTTATGAGAAGCGGTGCAAAAAACTGGGATTTACCGCTTACTTTGATTATTCCTGGCAGTGGGCTTATCAGGAAAAATTCAAGGAGGCAGGACTTACCGCAATTCTTGGAAGCGGGTTTGACCCTGGTGTCACATCGGTATTTACGGCATATGCGCAGAAACATTATTTTGATGAAATCCACACCATTGATATACTTGACTGTAATGGCGGAGATCATGGATATCCGTTTGCCACAAACTTTAATCCGGAGATAAATCTTCGGGAGGTATCCGCTAACGGTTCCTACTGGACGGATGGGCACTGGGTAGAAACCGAGCCAATGGAGTGGCGGGCACAGTATAATTTTGACCAGGTCGGAGAAAAAGATATGTATCTTCTCCACCATGAGGAAATAGAATCCCTTGCCAAAAATATTCCGGGTGTGAAAAGAATCCGGTTTTTCATGACGTTTGGACAGAGTTATCTTACACACATGAAATGCCTTGAGGATGTGGGAATGCTCCGGACAGATCCGATTATGGTAGACGGAAAAGAAGTGGTGCCGTTACAGGTGTTAAAAGAACTGCTTCCGGATCCGGCATCACTTGGACCACGGACAGTAGGGAAGACAAATATCGGATGTATTTTTAATGGGATAAAGGACGGAAAAAAGAAATCTATTTATATTTATAATGTATGTGACCATCAGGAATGCTACAAAGAAGTGGAATCACAGGCAGTTTCCTACACAACAGGAGTACCGGCAATGATAGGTTCCATGATGGTTGTGACAGGACTCTGGAAAAAGCCCGGGGTATTCAATCTTGAGGAGATGGATCCGGATCCGTATATGGAGGCACTGAATAAATTTGGTCTTCCATGGAAGGTAGTTGAAAATCCGGTATCCGTGGATTGTTACAAGACAGCAGACCCTTCTGTTCATATGGATTGAGCCGGAGGGAAGGATGAAGATTAGTGAACTGAAAACTCCCTGCTACGTGATAGATGAGGGAAAACTGACAGAAAACCTGAAGATTTTGCATCATGTAATGCAGAGAACGGGCGCAAAGATCCTTCTTGCACAGAAAGCATTCAGCGCATTTTGTGAATATCCCCTGATTGGAAAATATTTAAGCGGGACGACGGCAAGCGGGCTGTATGAAGCACGGCTGGCACAGGAAGAGATGGGAAAAGAAAACCATGTCTTCTGTCCGGCATATCTGCCGGAAGAAATGGACGAACTGGTAAAAATATGTGACCATATTGTTTTTAATTCCGTTTCCCAGTTTCTGGTTCATAAGGAAAAAATCAAAGAAGCAGCCGCAGAGGTAAGTACAGGACTTAGAATTAACCCGGAGTGTTCTACACAGGAAGGGCATGAGATTTATGATCCGTGCGGTACAGGTTCAAGGCTTGGTATAACGAGGGCAGAGCTTGACAAAGCCATACAAAACGATTTTGACCTGTCGCAGATAGATGGGTTTCACTTCCATACGCTCTGTGAACAGAATTCGGATGCCCTGGAAACGACACTTGATGCCGTGGAAAAAAAGTTCGGAGATCTGCTGTACGGACGGAAATGGCTTAATATGGGTGGCGGACATCATATCACAAAAGCCGGTTACGACATGGAAAAACTGGAGGACTGCATCCGGCGCATGCAGGAAACATATGACCTTGAAATTTATCTTGAGCCGGGGGAGGCAGTAGCCCTGAATGCAGGCTATCTTGAGACAACCGTACTCGATATTGTCGAAAACAATGGGATAAAGATACTGGTTCTGGACACTTCGGCGGCATGCCATATGCCGGATGTACTCGAAATGCCGTACCGTCCGCCGCTTAAGGACAGTGGAAAAGCAGGGGAGAAAGCATATACATACCGGCTTTCTTCCTGTACCTGTCTGGCAGGTGATGTGATCGGTGATTACTCATTTGATAAAGCGATAAAAGTGGGTGACAGGCTTACATTCTGTGACATGGCAATTTATTCCATGGTCAAAAATAATACGTTTAACGGTATGCCGCTTCCGGATATCGCGGTTATGGGGGCGGATAAAGAATGCAGGGTAATCAGGAGATTTGGATATGAAGATTTTAAAGGAAGGCTGTCCTAGCCAGGATGGATTTCATATGCCAGCGGAGTATGAACCGCATAAAGGGACAATACTTATATGGCCGAAACGGCCGGGTTCCTGGATATATGGTGCAAAAAAGGCAAGAGAGGCTTTTGCGGATGTCATATGTGCCACTGCGGAATCCGAGACGGTATATCTGCTGGTGGAAGCAGGGGAGCTGGATCATGCACAAATGATCATTGAAGCTGTCCGGAAAGAAAAAAACTATCAGAAAAATTATCCGGTCCATTATATGGAAATTGCATCGGATGATGCATGGGCGAGGGATGTCGGACCGACCTTTGTTGTCAATGGGCAGGGGCAGGTACGGGGAATTGACTGGTGTTTTAATGCATGGGGTGGAATCTGTGACGGATTGTATGCAGACTGGGAAAAGGATGATAAAGTAGCGTCCTCTTTTTGCCGGAAGACAGAATATGATCTGTATGATGCGCATCCGTTTGTGTTAGAAGGCGGGGCAATCCATACCGATGGAGAGGGAACCATCCTTGTGACAGAAAGCTGTCTGCTCAGCAAAGGCAGGAATCCGGAACTTTCAAAAGAAAAGATCGGACAGAAGTTAAAGGATTATCTTGGGGCAGAAAAAATCATCTGGATTCCATATGGAATCTACAACGATGAGACAAACGGACACATAGACAATGTCTGTGCATTTACCGCTCCCGGACATGTGGTGCTTGCGTGGACGGAGGATCCCAAAGATCCGCAGTATCCCTTGTCATCTGCAGATCTTGCAATATTGGAAAAAGAGACAGATGCCAGGGGGCGGAAGCTCATAGTCCACAAAGTCCCGGTTCCGGGGAAGCCGGTTTGTATAACGGAATATGAACTTGCTGGTTTTTCCTTTGAAGAGGGGGAGGAGCAGCGAAAAGCAGGGGAGCGGCTTGCCGCAAGCTATGTTAATTTTTATATTACAAATGGAGGAGTCCTGATTCCCCAGTTTGGTGATGAGATGGATGCAGAGGCTGTGAACATCATAGGGGGGCTTTTTCCCGGAAGGAAGGTATACCCGGTTTACGCACGTGATATTATTGTCGGTGGTGGGAACATTCATTGTATTACACAGCAGATACCGGCTGATTCCGGGAGGATGGGAGGAGCATGATATGAGAAAAACCACAGTGGCTGCCATACAGATGGGCTGCGGCAGCGATGTAAAAGAAAATATAGAAAAAGCATCGGAACTGATCAGGGAGGCCGCTGCACAGGGGGCGCAGGTCATTCTTCCTCCTGAACTTTTCGAAAGACCGTATTTCTGTCAGGAGAGAAGGTATGAATATTATGGATATGCAAGAACGCTGGAGGAAGATGATGCTGTCATCCATATGAAAAAACTGGCAAAAGAGCTGGAAACGGTGATTCCGGTGAGCTTTTATGAAGCCGGGGATCACAGACAGATGTTCAATTCCGTGGCAGTCATTGATGCCGATGGAAGTGTGCGCGGCATTTACAGGAAAACACATATTCCGGACGACCATTATTATCAGGAAAAATTTTATTTTACGCCCGGTGATACAGGGTTTCGGGCATTTAAAACCAGATATGGGACGATTGGGGTTGGAATCTGCTGGGATCAGTGGTTTCCGGAGACGGCAAGAGGCATGGCACTAAAAGGGGCGGAACTCCTTTTTTATCCAACTGCAATCGGAAGCGAGCCGATACTTGGCTGCGACAGCATGCCGCACTGGAGACGGTGCATGATGGGGCATGCGGCATGTAATCTTATGCCGGTCATTGCTGCAAACAGGATCGGGACAGAAACCGTGGAACCGTGCGCGGAAAATGGACAGCAGAGCTCAGCCCTCACGTTTTACGGTTCCTCTTTTATCACAGACGCAACAGGGGAAGTGACAGAAGAGATGGACAGGGTATCAGAAGGCTTTATCCTGCATACGTTTGATCTGGATGAAATAGAAGAAGAAAGAAGAAGCTGGGGGCTGTTCCGGGACAGAAGACCGGAAATATATTTGAAAGAATAATGACGGCGCGGCTGCACATATGGAAAATTTTTGTCATATGATAAAGCATACCTGAATAAAATGAAAGGATGCAAAAAAATGGCAATATTTACCATCAGGCACAGCTCCGCTATGGAAACGCTGTAGCCAATTCCAACGTTGCAGTGGGAGAAATCCTTGAGGTACTTGCCGCAACCAAAACTGCGGTACGCAAAACATACGGGCAGAATGACCGTGTCACCTATGTTGTGAGCATAGTGAATTCCGGAAATACAGCCATGACAGGACTGACGGTTGCAGATGATCTGGGGGCATATGCATTTGGCACAGACACACTGGTGCCACTGACGTATGTGGCAGATACCGTGCGTTATTACAGCAATGGAATCTTACAGACCACACCGGCAGTCACGGCAGGACCACCCCTTTCCGTTTCCGGGATCAGTGTACCGGCGGGGGGAAACGTGACCATTGTATATGAGGCAGAAACCAATGCGTTTGCACCTCTTTTGGCGGAATCGGAGATTACCAACACGGTGACCGTTTCCGGAGGGGGAATTACACCGGTTACCGCAAAGGAAACCGTTATCGCGGAAAGTGGCCCGAAGCTGACAATCACCAAATCCGTCAGTCCGGTTCCGGTTACGGAAAATGGAACACTGACCTATACGTTCCTTATCCAGAATACCGGAAATACTGCGGCACTGGCGGCAACCGGCGCAGTGGTGACAGACACATTCGATCCGGTACTTTCGAATCTTGCGGTATCGTATAATGGAACGGCATGGTCGGATCCGGCAAATTATTCCTACAATGCCACGACCGGTACGTTTGCGACGCAGGAAGGGCAGATTACCGTACCGGCAGCAACCTTTACGCAGGATGCCACAACCGGCGAGTGGACAGTGACACCGGGCGCAGGCACACTTACCGTAACCGGAACAATCTGAGTTTTCTTTTCAGGGGATTACCACGAAATGGGTGGTAATCCCTTTTTTGCGTGACATGGCGCAGTGCTGAGTGAACAGGAACGTGGTGCTTGCATTTCCGGTATAGTTATGGAATAATTAAAAAAACATATGAATGCAAAATATAAAGTATAAAGGACAGGGTGAGAAACTGAAAGATGAAAAAGTATATGGGGAATAAAAAGGAAGTACTTTTATTTTATCTTCTGATGATTGCGGTGATTGGCTGGTTTGTGGTAGCGGAGACGGTGTATCCGTCAGAACGGATCAAAGTATCCAGACCGGAGAATCTTACATACAGGGGGACATTTACCTGGGAAAGAGATCAATGATGACCATTATGGACAGAAGCGTATTATATCAGATTAACAGTCTGGAGAAACCACAGAAAATCAGTGGATTCTTAAAAGAAAAAGGGTATTCCCGGCAGAATCTTGTGGATCTGCGCAAAGATGAACAGGCAATTTGCCTGAACGGGACGTATGTACATATGAACCACATGCTTGCAGAAGGAGATGTTCTGACCGTATGGATTCGGGAAACGGATAATTCCGGACAGATCCGTCCGGTAAAACTGCCGTTTGTCATCGTTTATGAGGATGAGGATCTGCTTGTGATCAACAAACCGGCAGGAATGCCGGTTCATCCATCCCGTGGAAATCCGGAGAATTCTCTCGGCAATGCACTGGCATGGTATTTCAAAGAGCAGGGGGTTCCCTTTGTGTTCCGCTGTATCAACCGGCTGGACCGGGATACCTCCGGGCTTACTATTGTGGCAAAACATGCGGTTTCTGCGGCGATCCTCGGGCAGATGGTGCGGGCAAAAGCCGAGCAGGGACTAAAAGCACCCGGGATTCACCGGACGTATTTTGCGATTGTGGAGGGAAAGGTTATGCCGGTTTCCGGTGTCATTGATGCACCGATTGCCAGACAGGAGGACCGCTGCCTGCGCCGTGTGGTTGATTTTAAGCGGGGAGACCGGGCGGTGACGCATTACCAGATTTTGACCGGATGGCAGACCGGAAATGCACAGAAGTTCCGAAGTCTGGTGAAACTTCAGCTGGAGACCGGGAGAACCCACCAGATCCGCGTGCATATGGCATATCTGGGACATCCGCTGGTGGGGGATTTCCTGTACAATCCGGCATACGGGGAAAATCAGATTGACCGTCGGGACGATGAAAATTCCGGGGAGAAACAGATTTTTCAGGGAAAGACTTTTTCCTGTGGAAAAGAGCAATATGATATTGGCCGTCAGGCACTGCATGCATGGAAACTTTCATTTCCCCATCCCATGACAGGGGAGCCGATGGAGTTTACGGCTCCGCTGCCACCGGATATGCAAAAGCTGATACCAGAAGAAGCATTGCCTTCTGTGTAATCATAACAGGGAAACATGCACAGATGTGGATTATATACGCTGTGCGCAGATATCATGTAGGCAGCAGTGCTCACAGTGCGGAGTCGTGCGTGCGCTGCAGATGTCACGCCCGTGCAGCACAAAGCGGTGGCATAAATCATTCCCTTCTTCCGGCGGAATGATTTTCCACAATTCCATTTCTACTTTCTTTGGATCTTTGATGTGATCCACCAATCCGATCCGGTTACAAAGGCGGATGCAGTGCGTGTCCGTCACGATCGCCGGTTTTCCAAATACATCTCCCATAATCAGGTTGGCACTTTTACGCCCGACACCCGGCAGCTTTAACAGGGCATTAAAATCGTTTGGAACATTTCCACCATACACATCCCGCAGCATCCGCATGCAGGCACTGATATCCCTTGCCTTGCTTTTTCCCAGTCCACAGGGACGCACAATTTCTTCGATTTCTTCCACAGGAGCATCTGCTAAAGCATTGACATCCGGGAATTTTTCATATAGTTTGGGTACGATCATATTCACGCGGGCATCCGTACACTGTGCCGCCAGCCGCACACTGACGAGCAACTTCCAAGCCTCATTGTAATCTAAGCTGCAGGCCGCATCCGGGTATGCCTGCTTCAGTCGCGCAATTACTTCCAGTGCCAGTTTCTTTTTTTCATCTATATTCATCATCCTATATTCTCCGTAACTTTCTGTTATGTGTAAGCAAATTTATTATACCACGTGCCAAAACAGAAGCAAATGGATTTGTGATCCTTATCCTGGTACTTATCTTTTTTCCAACACACAGGAAGAAGGGAATCATTTCTTTTGAAAGAACAAATTTGCAACTGCTCCGGAGTTCCATCAAATAACGCAAATAGCGTAATCCTGCAAACCCGCAAATACGTACGTGAAATCAGGACCGGAGCTGACTTGCAAATTTTTCTGGAAAAAGAGAATGACTCCCTTCTTCCGTCGTTTTGAAAAAAACTTATGTTTAAACCAATTCCCCTCCCGAAAAAAATATGCTATATTGAAGTAAATTTCTGGAAAACACAATGGAGGAAAACATGGAGAGAATCAATGCAGTCACCTTTGCACCATTTTGCGCAAGAGGTACATTTGAAAAAGAAGAAACCAGACAGAGCTTAAAGCTCATGAAAGAAAAGACGGGGGCAAATTATGTCATTTTTGCACCGAACGGTATGCAAAAGACCGCATTTTCCGAGGAGATTGATTATCGGACAGACCGGAATGTGACCGATGAAGAACTGATCGCCATGATCGGCTATGCCAAAGAACTGGGGCTTAACGTTGCCTTGAAACCGACCGCAAACTGCGCGGATGGAACCTGGCGGGCACATATCAATTTTTTTGATGAAGATGTCGTGTGTGAACCGAAGTGGAGCAATTGGTTCGCCTCTTACCGGGCATTTCAGGAACACTATGCCGGACTTGCGCAGCAGTGCGGAGTGGATCTGTTTATTGCAGGCTGCGAGATGGTGCAGACCGAGCGCCGCGAAGCGGAATGGCGGGAAGTGATTGCGGCAATCCGCCGGAAGTATGATGGACTGGTTTCCTACAATACGGATAAGTACCAGGAACACAATGTGAAATGGTGGGATGCGGTAGATGTGATTTCGTCCAGCGGGTATTATCCGATCAACGACTGGGACAATCAGCTGGATCGTATTGAACAGGTCGTAAAGAAGTTTGACAAGCCGTTTTTCTTTGCCGAGGCAGGCTGCATGTCTGTGGAAGGCTCGAATCAGGTGCCAAACGACTGGGGCGTGCAGGGCGCGTATGACGAAAAAGGACAGGCAGACTGGTTCCGGACAATGTTTGCCGCCTGCCAAAAGAGAGAATGGGTAGGCGGATTTGGAATCTGGGAGTGGGCGGCCTGGCATGGAAACGGCACAAAACCAGTCAAAAGAAACGATTATGAAGTGTATGGAAAAGAAGCACTCGAAGTGATTTGTCGGAAATATTCACAAGTTTTGGAATGAAAATTTAGCTTAATTCCGATTAAAAATATATTTACACAAACTTAAATTATGGTATACTAAAATAAAAAAGCCGAATAGAAGGGGGACCTGAAATGAGTTATATGGATACATACAAAAAATGGTGCACAGACAGTTATTTTGATGAAGAAACCAGAAAAGAACTGCTGGCACTACAAGGAAATGATGCAGAGATCGAGGATCGTTTTTACCGTCAGCTGGAGTTTGGTACTGGTGGTCTGCGCGGGGTAATCGGCGCAGGAACAAACCGTATGAATATTTATACGGTTCGTCAGGCAACCCAGGGACTGGCAAACTACATCATTTCCCAGAACGGACAGGACAAGGGAGTTGCGATCGCATACGATTCCCGTATCATGTCCCCGGAGTTTTCCGATGAGGCAGCGCTCTGCCTGAATGCAAATGGTATCAAAACCTACCGTTTTGAATCCCTGCGTCCGACACCGGAGCTGTCCTTTTCTGTTCGGGAACTTGGATGTATTGCAGGTATTGTAATTACGGCAAGCCATAATCCACGCGAGTATAACGGATACAAAGTATACTGGGAGGATGGCGCACAGATCACACCTCCACACGATAAAAATATTCTTGCAGAAGTGGCAAAAGTCACTGATTTTTCACAGGTAAAGACTATAATGAAATCTGAGGCCGAAGCTGCAGGACTTTATCATACCATCGGAAAAGAAATGGATGACCGCTATATGGAAGAACTCAAAAAACAGTCGATCCACCCGGAAATCATCAAAGCGATGGCAAAAGATATCAAGATCGTTTACACTCCGTTACATGGAACAGGAAATCTCCCGGTACGCCGTGTATTAAAAGAACTAGGATTTGAAAATGTCTATGTAGTAAAAGAGCAGGAACTTCCGGATGGAAATTTCCCGACCGTTTCCTATCCGAATCCAGAGTCGCCAAAGGCATTTGAGCTTGCGCTGAAACTGGCAAAAGAAGTAGATGCGGATATCGTTCTGGCAACCGATCCGGATGCCGATCGTCTGGGTGTTTATGCAAAGGATACCAAGACAGGAGAGTATGTAAGTTTTACTGGAAATATGTCCGGTATGCTGATTGCAGAGTACATTCTGCGTGAGAAAAAAGCAAACGGAACACTCCCGGCAAACGGTGCACTGGTAGAGACCATCGTAACCACCGACATGGCAAAGGCAATCGCAAAAGCTTACGGAGTAAAACTGATCGAGGTACTGACCGGATTTAAGTATATCGGTGAGCAGATCAAATTTTTTGAGCAGCAGAACAGTTATGAGTACGTCTTTGGCCTGGAAGAAAGCTACGGATGTCTGGCAGGTACTTATGCAAGAGATAAGGATGCCTGTGTGGCAGTCATGATGCTCTGCGAAGTGGCAGCATGGTGCAAATCCAACGGAATCACCCTCTGGGATGCCATGGTTTCCCTGTATGAGACTTACGGTTATTACAAAGAAGGTCTTGAGACTATGACCTTAAAGGGTATGGACGGAGCAGAAAAGATTCAGAGCATGATGAACGAGATGCGCAGCAACCCGCCGAAAAAGATCGGTGCATGGGATGTTTTAGCACTTCGTGATTACAAGAAAGATACAAGAACAGATATGACAAGCGGAGAAGTTACACCAACCGGACTTCCGGAAAGTAACGTTCTTTACTATGAACTGAGCAACAATGCATGGTGTTGTGTACGTCCATCCGGAACAGAGCCAAAGATCAAATTCTATTTTGGTGTTGTCGGAACGGATATCAAAGATTCCGAAAAGAAATTGGATGAGCTGCGCACCGCGATGCTTACATACGCAGGAGAATAAACTTTATGGATGATCAGAAGAATATAAAACCGGATTTTTCCAAAGCAGGAGAAGACAGCATCCTCTATAAAAAAGAGGAGCCGAAGACAGAAAGAGAAAAGTTAAAGGAGCTGCATGGAAAAGATAAAATATGGTATCTGGTTCATTACTATGGATTGCAGACCATTGTCGCACTTGCCATTATAGGAATCATCAGCTTTCTGATCATCCATTATGTTACGCAAAAAGATACCGCACTGGAAATTATGGCGGTAAATGCCATGCAGTCTGAGGACAATCCGGCTGGGAATTCCGGTTATTATAATGATTTCCTAAAAGAAAACGGACTGGATCCGGATAAAAGCGAAGTGCTTGTCAGCAGTAATCTGGGAGCCTCGGCAAATGAAAACGACGGGGCATCTGCAGAGAGCATTCAGATGATTCAGAGCCGTTTTATGACACAGTCGGTAGATGTCTTTTTTGCGGATTATGATTTCTTTTATTCACTGGGAGAGTTTGACTATCTGGCAGACATCCGGGAATATTTGCCAGAAGAATTGCTGGAAAAATATAAGGACGATCTGGTGTATGTAAAAAGTACCGAAACAGGGAAAAAATATCCGATTGGCATAAAGTTAGAAAAAAATGCCTGGGTGAAGGAAACCGGCTGGTATCCGGATACCTGTGTGGTAGGCCTGGCAGATGGCTTAAAAAACAAAGACCTGGCCGTGAAGTTTATAGAAGAAAAAATACTGGAGGAGTAACATGAGTATTGTATTTGATGAAAATCTGGATCTGTTCCGTCTGGAGACGGCCAATACCAGCTATATCATAGGTCTTGCAGACCACCGGACCTTTGTAGGTCATGTATATTATGGCAGGCGTGTGCGCGGGCAGGATCTGCGCTACCTGCTTCGTACCGGAGAGGCACCGTTTGTTCCATCGGAGAATGAAAGAGAGCGCTGCTCTTTTTATGATACATTTCCATCGGAGTATTCTGGAAACGGAGTGGGAGATTATCGGGAAAGCAGCATTGCTGTGCGCACACAGGCTGGACAGCATGCGGTTATGCCGACCTATGTCTCTTATGAAATTACAGATCAGAAACCAGAACTTCCGGGACTGCCGTCTGCTTTTGACCGGGAGAATACCGCACAGACACTGATTCTTCACTGCAGGGATGAAGTGTTACAGCTGGATGTGGATCTGTATTATACCGTGTTTGAAGAAAATGATATGATTACAAGAAGCGTGCGTATCTGTAATCACAGCAAAGAGGCTGTTTATCTTACGAAAGCATACTCCGCATGCCTTGATATGGATGACGATGGATACGAGATGCTGACACTTCACGGTTCCTGGGGGAGAGAGCGCCAGATGGACCGCCGTCCGATCGGTTATGGAAAGACCAGCGTGGGAAGTATCCGCGGGGAGTCTTCCCATCAGGAGCACCCGTTTATGGCATGGATGAAATCATCCAGTACACAGACCGCCGGCGAAGTATATGCCATGCATTTTATTTATTCCGGCAATTTTATTGCGCAGCTGGAAAAGAGCCAGTTTGACAGCATCCGTGCAGTCATGGGGATTCATCCGGCAGATTTTTCCTGGAAACTGGAAAGCGAAGAAGTCTTTTATACACCGGAAGTGGCACTTACCTTCTCCGCAGAGGGACTTGGAAAAATGACGAGAAATTTCCATGATTTCTATCGCCAGCATCTGATCCGCAGCAAATACCGCAACCAGAAGCGCCCGATTCTGATTAACAACTGGGAAGCAACCTACTTTGATTTCAATACTGAAAAACTTTTGGATATTGCAAAACTTGCCTCTCAGTACGGAATTGAAATGCTGGTTATGGATGATGGCTGGTTTGGACACCGCAACGATGACAGTACAAGTCTTGGAGACTGGTTTGTGAATGAAAAGAAACTGCCGGGCGGATTGAACTATCTGGTAGATGAAGTGAATAAACTTGGCATGAAATTCGGTATCTGGATGGAGCCGGAAATGATTTCCCCGGATTCGGAATTGTACAAAGAGCATCCGGACTGGGCAATTGCTGTGAAAGGACGCACCGGAACGCTTTCGAGAAATCAGTATGTCCTTGATTTCAGCAGAAAAGATGTGAGGGACTGCATCTATGAAAAGATCCGTGCAATTTTAAGCAGTGCCAATATCGAATATGTGAAGTGGGATATGAACCGTCAGCTTACCGATCTGGGAAGCCTTGCGCTTCCGGCAGACCGTCAGGGGGAGTTAAGCCACCGTTATGTGCTTGGTGTGTATGAGATGCAGGAACGCCTGACCCATGATTTCCCGGATCTTCTTCTGGAGAACTGTTCCGGTGGTGGAGCACGTTTTGATCCGGGTATGCTTTATTACAGCCCACAGATCTGGTGCTCGGATGATACGGATGCAATCGAAAGACTTGGCATTCAGGAAGGTACGGCACTGATTTATCCACTGTCCGCAATGGGAGCACACGTTTCGGACTGCCCGAACCATACCGTGGGCAGAAATACCCCGTTTAAGACAAGAGGGGAAGTTGCCCTGGCAGGAACCTTTGGTTATGAGCTGGATATCACAAAGATTGCAAAGGAAGAGCAGGAACAGATTCCACAGCAGACAGCTATGTATCACAAGTATAACGATCTGGTAAGGGAGGGGGATTATTATCGTATCGCGTCGTACCGTGAAAATCATTTCTATGATTGCTATATGGTAGTATCCAAAGATAAAAAAGAGGCATTGGTTACTTTCGTGACTGTACACGCACGCCCGAATTACCACAGTTTAAAAGTACGTCTGCAGGGACTGAATCCGAATCTGGATTATCGTCTGGAAGGTGAGATGGAGAACGAATGCGTATATGGTGGAGATCTGCTTATGAATGCCGGTATGCTGGTTCCTTCTGAGCAGGGGGATTACCGAAGTTATCTGTACCATTTTGTGGCAGATTAATTGACAGAAGAAAAAAAAGAATGTAAAATTAACTTAAATTAGCCGGTTTATGTGGCTGCATAAATGAATGAGTATGAAAATATCGAGGGAATTATGGCAAAAGCAGTAAAACTTGCAGATATTGCGGAACAGGTTGGTGTCAGCACGGTAACTGTTTCAAAAGCTTTGTCCGGACAAAAAGGTGTCAGCGAGGAAATGCGGGAGAAAATAAAGAATCTTGCAGAAGAACTTGGATACCGCAGTCCTTCAGAGACGAAACGGCAGTCTGCGGAAAAACAATATAATATCGGAGTCCTGATACAGGAAGTATATCTGGACAAATACGATTCCTTTTACTGGAAAATGTATCAGGAAGTAAACAAGAGGGCAGTTTCCCGTGGGTGTTTTACGCTGCTCGAAAGTATTTCAAGGGAGAGTGTGCTGGAAAACCAGATGCCGCTTCTGCTTCAGGAAAAAAAGGTGGATGGTCTGATTATTCTCGGAGATATGACAAAGCCGTACATTGAACAGATTGAAAAAGAGGGCGGCGTGCCAGTGGTCTGTCTGGATTTTTATAACGATGCCGTTGGTCTTGACACCGTGATTTCCAACAGTTTTTATGGAACCTATGCGCTGACCAATTATCTGTTTTCCATGGGGCATAAAAAAATTGCCTATGTGGGAACCGTTGGTATGACGAACAGTATTACAGACCGTTACCTTGGTTATCTGAAATCAATGATGGAACACGGCATGGATGTGCCAAAAGATTATGTAATGGATGACCGGGATACCAAAACCGGGCGGATGGATCTGGAAAAATATTATAAATTTCCGAAAGATATGCCGACGGCATTTGTCTGTAACTGCGATCTTGCAGCTTCGTATCTGATCCGGAAACTTGAAAATGAAGGCTACCGGATTCCGGAAGATGTTTCCGTCGTGGGATTTGATAATTTTCTTTATCCGGGGCTGTGCGATATCGGAATTACAACATATGAGGTGGATATATCGGAGATGGCACGCAGAGCCATTCATAAGATTGTCCGCAAAATTGCAAATGAAAACTATACAGCCGGTGTGTTCATTGTAGATGGACATGTGGTATTTAAAGATAGTGTAGCTCGGATATAGAAACCGGGGCATCCTGCTTAAATGCAAGTGGGGTTGCCCCGGTTTCCCGTTTAAACAGATTGATAAAATGATTGGTATTATGAATTCCTACCTTGCTTCCGATTTCGTGGATGGTGTCGTTGGTAGTCAGAAGCAGTTTTTTAGCCTCTTCAATCCGCTTATGGTTTAAGTACTGGACAGGAGAAGCCCCATAGTATTTAGAAAACTCGCGGCAGATCCGGTATTTGCTGACGGAATACGTATTTTCCAGTTCGTCCAGTGAATAATTTTCTCCGTATTGTGTGTCAAATAAATGATGAATTTCCCGCAGATAATCCGGGATCGTATCCCGGTGTGTGGCAGGATGGCAGGAATAGACTGCCATTTCCGTAAGAATATTGGTAATCCACATGGAGATCCGGCAGACGGACAGAGGATCATTAAAAGTGTCTTTCTGCAGATTCTGTAAATGCTCCATCGTATGGAACAGCGTAAACATAGAAGAACTCTCTGCCGGATAGGCAAGAGGTGATGGGAGCAGTGTGTGAAACTGCAAGAGGGCAAGACCGGAAATATACATATGGAAATAGTGGCAGCGGCCTTTTAAAATTTCGATCGTGAGGGCACCGGAAATCGGAAGAAGTGCTGCGTGCCGGTCTGCCAGCCGACACGTATGATGTTCATCCGTTACAGAAAGAGTGCCTTCATATACATAAAAAAAATGATAAGGCGCGTTGATACGGAATGTCATGGAACAATTGTTCGGAAAGGAACAGATGCCTTTTCCGAGCAGATGAATAAAGCCGTCATCCGCTGGTGCGGACAGCGGAAAAGCCGTAAAGTTTTTCATGTTGTCAGATAATACATGCTTTGGCACCGTTCCTGTAATCCCATGATGCTGTAATTGTTCCATAAAATCATCCTCTTTCAATCATAACCAGTTTTTAATTAAGTATAATTGGATGAAAGGTAAAAAGCAATAATTTAAAATAAAATATAACTTAAAATTACTTTTTGAACAAAAATATATAGGCATAATACACAAAAGTACAAGTATAAAATTGTGCATTATAGGGAATGTGTTTGAAAACACAATATGGTATGATTAAAAGCAATAAAGAGTGATGATTAAATTAACAAAAAATGTATACTTAAATTAACTTAATAATTCACATGTTTAAGGAGGAGAACAACATGAAATTTAAAAAGTTTATGGCACTTGGTCTTGTAGCTGCAATGACCGCAACATTATTCGCAGGATGTGGTTCTAAGGGAAATGATTCTGCTGATGCCACACAGAAATCAGACAGCGCTTCTGCAGATGGTCTTGTAAGCTATTCAGACATTGTATTGGGAGAAACAGGAAAAGATTTAAGCACAACAATTACAATGTTCAACCACAGAACAGATATGGACACCGATGATTACGGCGGAAAGAACTGGAAATCTTATCTGGAAGACTTCAACAAAGAGTATCCAAACATCAAGGTTGAAATCACAACAGATACGAACTATGCCGATGATGCACTGACACATTTACAGTCAGGACAGTATGAGACAATCACAATGATCCCGGCAGTAGATAAGGCAGACCTCAGTACATATTATATGTCATACGGTACACTTGATGAGATGAGCCAGCAGATCAACTACGCAAACACATGGCTCTATGGAGATGATGTATACGGTGTTCCTTCCACAGCAACGACACAGGGTATCGTTTACAACAAGAAAGTGTTTGAGGATGCCGGTGTGACCGATATTCCAAAGACTCCGGACGAGTTCATTGATGCATTAAAGAAGATCAAGGACAAGACGGATGCAATTCCGCTTTACACAAACTATGCAGCAGGCTGGACAATGGGTGCATGGGATGCTTATATCGGAAACAATGCAACTGGTGACAATACATATTTCAACCAGAAACTCCTTCATACAAAGGATCCATTCAAGGATTATGGCGATGGCACACATCCATATGCAGTATACAAGATCCTTTACGATGCAGTTGCTGGCGGACTTACCGAGGATGACTATTCTACAACTGACTGGGAAGGCTCTAAGAGCATGTTAAACAACGGACAGATCGGATGTATGGTACTTGGATCATGGGCTTACCCACAGATGGAAGCAGCCGGTGAGAACGCAGATGACATCGGATATATGCCATTCCCAATTTCTGTAAACGGTGAGCAGTATGCATCAGCCGGAGCAGATTACTCTTATGGTATCAACGTAAACGCTTCTGATGATGAGAAGCAGGCAGCTTTAATCTTTGTTAAGTGGATGACTGAAAAGTCTGGATTTTCTTACAACGAGGATGGACTTCCGGTTGCAAAGTCATCTTCTGATACAAAGCTTGATTTCTCTGGTGTAACATTCCTTGAGGATGAACCGGCTGTAGAAGGCGAAGAGGATCTTTTAAATGCATTAAATGCTGATTCAGAGTTAAATGTTAACAATGGCGGTAATGATAAGATTCAGGCAATCATTGAGCATGCCGCAAATGGCGATGAGAGCTTTGATGATATTATGAACGAGTGGAACCAGAAATGGACAGATGCTCAGGAATCTGAGGGCGTAGAAATTACAGAGTAGTTCCACGCTGCATAAAGGTATATCATCTAGTTGTCTGGGCCGGAAAGTTTATTTTCGGCCCAGCGGCATGATTGCCTGTTTCATATGGGAGGAACGTAGTATGAAATCAAAATCATTTAGTTTTAAGAAATGGGCAAGGAGCAGAGCCGGCCAGCAGGTATTTATCTGTATCGGTTTTATGATTATCCCGTTGCTCTTACTCTTTTTATTTACTTACTTTCCGTTTGCGGAAATGATCAAATTCAGTTTTTATAAGATGAAATATACAACGCCGATAGACAGGCGCGAATTTGTCGGATGGGACAACTATCTTGATGTATTCAGAAGAAACGATTGTTTCGGGGCGTTGAAACTTAGTTTATTCTATATGGTCGGTGCATTGATCCAGCTTGTGCTTGCACTGTATCTTGCAACAATTTTAAGTTTTAAGGTAAAGGGTGGAAATCTTTTCAAAGGGCTGATGTTTTTCCCTTACCTCATCAGTGGTATTGCCATTGGTTTTATCTTTAAATTCTTCTTCACCAGAGGATTCGTATTTGATACAATCCTGCAGTGGTGTGGGTTTCAATTAGAAAATCTTCCATACTGGTTAAAGGATCAGAGTGTAAACAACTGGTCCCTGACGGCGACTTCCGTATGGCGGTATACCGGACAGAATATGGTACTGTTTATTGGTGCCATGATGTCTGTGGATAGCGAACTCTACGAAGCAGCGTCCCTGGATGGTGCAAATAAATGGGAGCAGTTTAAACACATTATTCTCCCGAGTATCAAGACAATTATTACATTAAATGTTATCCTTTCCATCACCGGTTCCTTAAGTGCGTTTGAGGCGCCTTTCGTAATCACCACCGGTGCAAACGGAACAGGAACGTATTTCGTAATTATGAACAAGATCGCACATACCAGCCAGAAAGTAGGTCTGGCATCGGCAATGTCTGTTGTTCTGCTGATGATCATCTTTATCTGTACGATCTTACAGAATGTGTTCTTTAAATATGTGTTCAGGGATGCCGCGTCGGAGGATGAATCCTATAAGGCAAAGAAAGCCCGGCTGAAGGCAGAAAAACAGGTGATTAAGCAGATCAAAAAACAGGAGAAAATGAAGAAGGGGGCGGCGAAATAATGAGTAATACAGCAGTAGTAAAACGTAAAAAAATGAAACATTATTCCGTAGGAAGCATTATCTGGACGATAGTGGAATATGCATCGCTGATCTTTTTCGGATTCTGTGCAATCATTCCGATTGTTTCCTGTATCACAACGGCATTTAAGACAGATGCCGAGTACCAGAATACCAATGTTATGGCATTTCCGGGAAGCTGGCTGAATTTTGACAACTTTGTAAATGCATTTAAGACGGCAAATATGGGACGTGCATTTTTAAACTCCGTAATCGTCATGGTGGTTGTGCTTACCGTATCCGTTATTGTAGGTTCCCAGCTTGCTTATGTATTGAACCGTTTCAAGTTCCCGGGCAATGGGTTTATCCGTAACCTTTATACAATTGCAGCACTGCTTCCGGCAGTAGCAATGCAGGTTACCGTATACCAGATCATGTCAGATTTACACCTTGTAAACAGTCTGGCTGGATACATCATCATGAGCTGTGGTACAGATGTTATCTCTATGTACATCTTCATTCAGTTTATGGAGAATATTCCGATCTCTCTGGATGAGTCAGCTATCATTGATGGCGCAAATTACTGGCAGATTTACTGGAAGATTATGCTTCCACTGTTGAAACCGGCAATTGTTACATCCTGTATTTTAAAGGGTGTTGGTGTGTACAACGAATACTACGCAGCAAACCTTTACTTGATGAGAAAAGAGATCCGTACCATGGCACTTTCCCTCTACACGTTCGTAGGACCAATGGGAAGCAAGTACAATCTGATCTGTGCAGGTGTTATTATCTCCCTGCTTCCGGCGCTGATCGTATTTGTCTGCTGCCAGAAACAGATTTACAGTGGAATTACAGCAGGTGCGGTAAAGGGTTAATGATTTTGGAAAATAAGAGGTATCGGGATGAATAAGAGCATGATGAAAGAAGAAGTCACAAAGCATTTGACGGAAAATATCATTCCTTTCTGGAAAGCATTAAGGGACGATACTTACGGTGGATATTATGGATATATGGACTACGATTTAAACGTAGATAAGAAAGCAGAAAAGGGCTGTATCTTAAACAGCAGAATCACCTGGTTTTTTGCGAATGCCTACATACTGCTGAAAGATGAAACCTTGCTGGACGAGGCAAGACACGGTTATGAGTTCCTGCGTGATCACTGCATCGACAAAGAAAATGGTGGAATCTTCTGGTCCATGACTTATGACGGAAAGCCACTTGACACAACAAAGCATACCTACAATCAGGCATTCTGCATCTATGCTCTTTCTTCCTATTACGATGCATCCGGGGATGAAGAAGCATTAAAGCTTGCCAAAGAACTGCAGCTTCTTATTGAAAGCAAATGTACGGATGAGGTTGGATATCTGGAAGCATTTACCAAAGACTTCCAGCCGGAATCCAATGAGAAGCTATCGGAAAATGGTGTGCTTGCTGAAAAAACCATGAACACACTGCTTCATGTGTTTGAGGCTTACACGGAGTTTTACCGGGTTTCCCATGATGAAGAGGTGGGAGAGCGGTTAAAGTGGATTATGGATGTATTTGCGGATAAGGTATACAATCCGAAACTTAAGAGACAGGAAGTATTCTTTGATAAGAATTACAACACCATCATTGATCTGTATTCTTATGGTCATGACATTGAGACAGCATGGCTGATGGATCGTGGAGTAGAGGTACTTGGGGATGCACATTACAAAGAAAAGATGTCCCCGATTACCGAAACACTTGCGGAAAATGTATATAAGGTTGCTTTTGACGGTCATTCTCTGGCAAATGAATGCTGTAAAGGAGAAGTGAATGACCACCGGGTCTGGTGGGTACAGGCAGAGACGGTCATTGGATTTTTGAATGAATACCAGAAGCATCCGCAGAAAGAGAATTTCCTGGAAGCATCTGAGGCAGAATGGGAATTCATCAAAGAACATGTAATTGACAAGAGAACCGGTTCTGAATGGTTCTGGGAAGTAAATCCGGATGGAAGTCCGATTGCTGACCGTCCAATCGTAGAACCCTGGAAATGTCCGTATCATAACGGAAGAATGTGTATGGAAGTAATAAGGAGACTTTAAATAATGCATGAAAGATATTATGTAGAACTGGCAAAGCAGGAGAAGCTGCTTTCCCGAAAAAATGAAAAAAGCGATTTTTATAACGGTGTATTTGACCGCTATGTAAATCCCGTTCTTACAAGAGATATGATTCCGCTCACCTGGAGATATGACTTAAACGAAGAAACCAATCCATTCTTTATGGAGCGTCTTGGAATCAATGCAGTCATGAATTCCGGAGCAATTTATTTAAACGGAAAGTATTATCTGGTTGCCCGTATCGAGGGAAATGACAGAAAATCTTTCTTTGGCGTAGCAGAGAGTGACAACGGAATTGATAATTTCCGTTTCTGGGATTACCCGATCCTTCTGGATGATGTATGTCCGGAAGAAACAAATGTTTATGATATGCGTCTGACACAGCATGAGGATGGATACATTTACGGCGTATTCTGTTCCGAGAGCAAAGACACCAGCGTGAACGATTTGTCTGCAGCCGTTGCAGCAGCGGGAATTGTCCGCACAAAAGATTTAAAGCACTGGGAGCGTCTGGAAAACTTAAAGACCCTTCGTTCCCCGCAACAGAGAAATGTCGTGCTGCATCCGGAATTTGTGGATGGAAAGTATGCATTCTATACCCGTCCGATGGATGACTTCATTGATACCGGAAGCGGAAGCGGTATTGGATTCGGTCTTTGCGAGGACATCACACATGCAGTCATTGACGAAGAGAAGATGACCAGCATCCGTAAGTACCATACCATTACCGAGGCAAAGAACGGTGCAGGTGCGACTCCAATCAAAACAGACCGTGGCTGGATTCACATTGCACACGGTGTAAGAAATACTGCAGCAGGTCTGCGCTATGTTATTTACGCATTTGCAACAGACTTAAATGATCCGTCCAAGGTAATTGCAGAGCCATCCGGACTGTTAATCGGACCAAGAGGTGAGGAGCGTGTCGGAGATGTATCCAATGTTGTATTTACCAACGGTGCAATCGTAAACAATAAGAACGAAGTATTTATTTACTATGCTTCTTCTGATACAAGAATGCATGTGGCGACTACAACGATTGACCGTCTGATTGATTATGTATTTAATACACCACAGGATCCGGGAAGAAGTGTACTGTGTGTACAGCAGAGATGCGACCTGATTAAGAAGAACTTAGAGTATTTAAAAAATCATAAATAAGAGGAGAGTTGATTATGAGTGAAGTAAAGATGCTGACAGCTCCGGTACCAAATGTACCATGGCAGGAGAGACCACAAGGACCTCAGAACGGAGCCCCGATCTGGAGATACAGTGAAAACCCGATTATCGGAAGAAATCCGTTAAAGGGTGTTGCAAGAATTTTTAACAGTGCGGTTATGCCATATGGTGATGCATTCATCGGTGTGTTCCGTGGAGAGCAGACCAATGGTATTCCATATATTTATCTTGGACACAGCAAAGATGCCATCCACTGGGATTTTGAAGAAAACAAGATTCCATTCGTAGATGAAAACGGCGAGCCGTTTATGCCAATCTATGCATACGATCCAAGACTTGTAAAAGTAGAAGACACCTATTATATCATCTGGTGTCAGGATTTCTACGGAGCAGCAATCGGCATGGCAAAAACAACAGATTTCAAGACGTTTACACGGATTGAGAATCCGTTCCTCCCATTCAACCGTAATGCCGTGCTGTTCCCTAGAAAGATCAATGGAAACTTCATGATGCTTTCCCGTCCGTCAGACAGTGGTCATACACCGTTTGGAGACATCTTCTTAAGTGAGAGCCCGGATCTGGTATACTGGGGCAGACACAGACATGTCATGGGCAAAGGAAGCGAATGGTGGGAGTCCTTAAAGATTGGCGGCGGAGCTGCTCCGATCGAGACTTCCGAAGGATGGCTCTTATTCTATCATGGGGTATCCGGTACATGTAACGGATATGTTTACTCCATCGGTGGGGCAATCCTTGACATTGATAATCCTTCCATCGTGAAGTACCGCTGTGAGAATTTCCTTCTGACTCCGGAAGAGTGGTATGAGGAGAGAGGTTTCGTTCCGAACGTATGCTTCCCATGTGCAACCATTCATGACAGTGCATCCGGAAAGATCGCGATCTATTATGGTGCGGCAGACAGCTACGTTGGCCTGGCATTTACAAAACTGGATGAGATTGTAGATTACATAAAAACAAACAGTGTTGTAACACCTGCAGACACTGAAATCGGAAGGAGATAACTATGCATATTTCACCGGACGACAAGAGATTACAATATTGTGGAAGAATTGATTTTGATGATCCGAAAGCACCGGTGCTTGTCTATGCGGCAAGTTTTGTACAGATTCGTTTTACCGGAACAGAAATTTCCGTGACACTGGCAAACAAGCGTGCTTACTGGTCGAGCCGGATGGGATATATATTAGACGGAAAGCAGGGACAGTTCTTACTCACCTCAGATTCCGATGCAAAAACGTATGTGATTGCAGAAGGTCTTGAGCCTACAGAGCATACCCTCACTCTTTTTAAAAGAATGGATTCCTGCCATATCGTCACATTACTGGGATTTGAATTGGGAAGCGATGCCGAGGTACTTACTCCGGCACCGCTTCCGTCCCGTAAAATCGAAGTTTTCGGGGACAGCGTTTCCTGCGGTGAGGTATCAGAAGCTGTGGATTATGTAGGAAAACCGGATCCGGAGCACGATGGGGAATATTCAAACAGCTGGTATTCTTATGCGTGGATGACCGCGCGAAATCTGCATGCACAGCTGCATGACAGTTCACAGGGTGGTATCGCCCTTCTTGACAAAACCGGCTGGTTTATGGCGCCGGATTATCTGGGAATAGAATCCTGTTATGATAAAATTGAATATCAACCGGAACTCAGTGAAGTAAAACCATGGGATTTTTCCCGCTATACACCGAATGTTGTCATTTTGGCATTTGGACAAAACGACAATCACCCGGACGATTATATGGCGGAGGATTATAACAGTGCACGTTCTGAGAATTGGCGGCAGCATTACCGCAGATTTTTGGAGCATCTCATGGAAGTATATCCGAAGGCAACCTTTATATTAACTACTACAATATTGGAACATAACGAAAACTGGGACATTTCCATTGAGGAAGTGTGCAAAACAATAAATAGTCCACGGGTACACCATTTCCTGTATTCACAAAATGGAAAAGGTACACCGGGACATATCCGGATTCCAGAGGCAGAGCAGATGAGTAAGGAACTTACCGCATTCATCGAAAGCCTCGGAGAGGAGATTTGGGATATGTAATCAATTTTTAAAAAAATTGATTACATGATATAAGGAGTATAACAATGCAGATTGAATATGAAAGAGGTATTTCCAATCCGGGCAATCTGTACCGGATGAAAAAATTAATGGCAAGGGCAGAGGCCGGGGAAACATTAAACATTGGTTTCCTTGGTGGTTCGATCACGCAGGGATGTCTTGCATCCGCACCGGAGCTGTGTTATGCTTACCGCGTATTTCAGTGGTGGGAAAAAACATTTCCGCAGGCAGAGTTTCATTATATCAATGCCGGAATCGGTGGAACGACATCGCATTTTGGAACCGCCCGTGCAGAGTCCGATCTGCTTTCTCATGAGCCGGATTTTGTCATTATAGAATTTTCTGTCAATGATGATTCTACAGAATTTTTCCGCGAGACCTATGAGGGACTGGTGCGCCGCGTATGGCAGGATAAAAAAGAGCCGGCCGTGATGCTGGTGCACAATGTCTATTATAACAACGGTGGTAATGCACAGATTATGCATGCACAGATAGCCAGACACTACAATCTTCCGGCGGTCAGCATGCAGAGCAGTATTTATCCGGAAGTCGTTGCGGGAAGAATTCCAAACCGCAAGATAACAGAGGATGATCTGCATCCAAATGACAAAGGACATGAACTGGTGGCATCCGTGATCACTTATGCCTTAGAGAAAATCCATATAACACAGACAAAGGATGCAAAACCAGAATTCCCAGAACCACTGACAGACAATTGCTATGAAAAAGCAGTGCGTCTGGATAATCGTAATTATGAACCTGAAAACCAGGGATTTGTCAAAGATACCAGAGTACAGGAAGAAGTCAAAGATTGCTTCAAAAATGGATGGTCCGCAAAAGAAAAAGGAGCATCGTTAACGTTTGCTGTAAATGGAAGTGAGATTGCAGCACAGTATAAGCGTTGTGTAACGAAACCGGCACCGGTGGCACTGGCCATTGTGGATGGGGATGAAGCACATGCGGTGACACTGGATGCAAACTTTGATGAGGATTGGGGGGATTCCCTGACGCTGACTCCGGTTCTGGTGCATGGAAAAGAAGGGGCACATACGGTGGAAATACGGCTGATTTCCGGAGATTCTACCATGCCGAGTGCATTTGAACTGATCTCTGTAATTGTTTCTGAAAAATAGAGAGAGGAAGAAAAATATGTTTCCAAAAGATTTTGTCTGGGGAGTGGCAAGCAGTGCTTATCAGGTGGAAGGAACCGATCCTGACGATGGCCGTGGAAAGAATGTGTGGGATGAGTTTGTGCGTTCCGGCAGGGTGTATGAACAACAGACTGCAGATGTTTCCTGCGATCATATGCACCGTTATAAAGAAGATTTTGCTTTGATGCGGTTACTTGGAATCAAAAATTATCGTTTTTCACTCAGCTGGTCAAGAATCCTTCCGGCGGGAACCGGGAAGGTGAATGGGAAAGCTGTACAGATGTATCGCGATATGATTCTTTGCATGAAAGAAAACGGAATTCGTCCGTTTATCACCATGTTTCATTGGGAGTTTCCATATGAGCTGTTTAAAAAAGGCGGCTGGCTGAACGATGAGGTGGTACAGTGGTTTGGTGAATATGCAAAAGTTGTTGCTGAAAATTTCTCCGATCTGTGCAGTGATTTTATCACGATCAATGAGCCGCAGTGTGCGATTGGACTGGGACACTTAAATGGGGTACATGCACCGGGAATGAAATATTCCATTCCGGAGACTTTTCAGATGGCACACAATCTGATGAAAGCACATGGTCAGGCAGTGATCAATCTGCGTAAATATGCAAAGCAGAAGATACGTGTCGGCTATGCACCGACCTGTGGTGTGGCATATCCGGCATCGGAGGGTACAAAGGATATAGAGGCTGCAAAAAAGGTATATTTTGGTTTTGACAACCCAATGGATAACTGGACCTGGAATGTGGCATGGTTTTCCGATCCTGTCTTTTTAGGAGAGTATCCAAAAGAAGGACTGGAAAAATTTGCACCATATCTTCCGGAGATTACGAAAGAAGATATGGAACTCATTCATCAGCCGCTCGATTTTATGGGACAAAATATATATAACGGTTATATGATCCGTTGTGGAAAAGATGGAAAACCGGAATATGTAGACCGCGCCCCTGGGGCAGCTAAGACAGGCACAGGCTGGCCAGTGACACCGGAGGCATTGTATTACGGAATCCGTTTCTTGACGGAGCGTTACCATCTGCCGCTTTATATTACAGAAAACGGAATGTCCGATCTTGACAATATTTCCGCGGACGGACAGGTGCATGACAGCGAAAGAATCACATTTTTGGATGCATATCTGGGTGCTGTGCAGCGTGCGGCCAATGAGGGAATGCCGGTGATCGGATATTTCCTCTGGACATTTCTGGATAACTTTGAGTGGGCAGAAGGTTACAAAGAGCGTTTTGGACTTGTTTATGTAGACTACACAACCCAACGTAGAATTGCAAAAGATTCTGCCTACTGGTACAGAGAGGTAATGAAAATGAATGGAGAAAATTTAAGCTGTAACCAGCCATGTAAAGAAATTTTGTTTATGAATCCGGTATTTACCCACAACATCTGGGGCGGCACCAAGCTGCGTGAGGAGTTTGGCTATGCGATCGAGGGCGATGACATTGGAGAATGCTGGGGTATCGCAGCACATCCAAACGGAACCTGTACGATTGCAGACGGTGCGTATAAGGGAAAGAAATTATCCGATCTGTGGGAGGAACACAGAGAACTCTTTGGAAATACACAGGGGAAGGTATTCCCGCTGCTGATCAAGATTATTGATGCAAAGGCGGATTTAAGTATTCAGGTACATCCGGATGATACCTATGCTGCAGAGCATGAAAACGGTTCTCTTGGCAAGATGGAGTGCTGGTATATCCTTGACTGTGAGCCGGATTCCAAGCTTGTTATCGGACACAATGCAAAGACACACAAAGAACTTGAGGATATGGTGCATAACGGAAGATGGAGTGAGCTGATCCGTGAAGTCCCGGTAAAGAAAGGTGATTTCATCCAGATTGATCCGGGTACCGTGCATGCAATCAAGGGTGGAATTACAATTCTTGAGACACAGCAGAACAGTGATATTACCTATCGTGTCTATGATTATGACCGTCTTTCCAACGGCAAACCGCGTCAGCTTCATGTACAGCAGAGTCTCGATGTCATCAAAGTTCCGGCAGCACCGATGTCCGAGTGCATGATCGAGACTGGGGAAGCGGAGACCAACAAACTGCAGAAACTTATCGAGTGTAAGTATTATCAGGTATTCCACATGAAAGTGGTTGGGAAGGCAGAGTTTGAGCAGTCTTATCCGTTCCTGATCGTCAGCGTAGTCGAGGGCAATGGTCTTTTGAATCATACCAGTGTCAAGAAGGGAGATCATTTTATTCTTCCTTGTGGATACGGTAATGTCGAGATAGAAGGAAATCTGGAGCTGGTAGCTTCTACGGTTTCTACGAAATAAGACTGGGTAACGGTTTGTAAAGGCATACATGATCCTTTGAGGAATGTATGCCTTTTTTATGTGCAAAACTTTGTTTGACAAAGTAAAATATTTATGTAAAATAATTATAACAGAATTTATCAATAAAGAAATCCATGAAAACATTGGAGGAATCGTATGGCAACAATTAAAGAAATTGCAGAAATCGTAGGGGTTTCGAACTCAGCAGTTTCACGGGTACTCAATTATGATGAGGGAATCTCTGTTAGTGATGAGACAAGAGAGGCGATCTTTGCCACAGCAGAGAAAATCGGATACAAAAAGAGAGTAATCTATCCCAAGATCGAAAATGTGGCATTGCTGTATTTTGTTGACCACGAGGATGAACTCGAAGATGTCTTTTACCACGGGGTAAAGGATGAGATAATAAAGCAGGCGAAAAAGATGAATATTCAGCTCAGCATCTATGACCGAAAAGACGGCATGGATCATGTTCCGAAAGATTTAAGTGCCTTTATTGCGATTGGATGGCTCACCAGAAAAGAAATCAATGCTTTGTATAAACGGTGCAAAAGGGGCGTGTTTATCGGCACATCCCCGGATGAAAAACTTTTTGATGCCGTGAAGCCCAATATGGATTCGTTTGTGACACAGATGGTTGATTACTTTGTGGAAAAAGGACATAAACGGATTGGATTTATCGGGGGCAGTGATAGAAATATTGACACCGGAAAACCTTCCATGGATATCCGGGAGTGGTCATTTCGACAGAGCGCTGCATACTATGGGTATCTCAATGAGGAGTACATTTTCATTTCCGAGAGATTTACGGTGGATGATGGCTACCGCATGGGAAAAGAACTGCTTAAAAAAGAGATACTGCCAACAGCACTTTGTGTGGCAAGTGACACACTGGCGGTGGGTGTGCTACAGGCTTTAAATGAAGGCAATATACAGATTCCGGAGCAGGTGGCGGTTTTTAGCATCAACGATGTGAATATTGCAAAGTATTTATCACCACCCCTTACTACTATTCATATTGATATTCCATGTATCTGTGAAACCGCGCTTGATCTGTTGCGAAACAGGGTACTATATGGCGGACGCGTAACCAAGCTGGTGTTTGTAAATGGAATTCCAGTTTTCCGGAAGAGTTGTTGAAAAAAGATGTTCGATTGCGAACATCTTTTTTTGTGCCTTTTTTGTATATATTGCATAAAATACAAAAATAAAAATTGGCAATATAGTGAAAAGTGTATTTGTGAGTATTGACATTATTAGGCTTAGATGATACATTCTTAATAAGTAAATAATTTACTTGAATATTAGTAAAGATTTAATTTTGGAAAAGGGGGAACATTTATGAAAAGGAAGTTATTACATGCAGTCCTTGTAGCGAGCATGGCAGTAGCATTGTCAGGATGTGGAAACACATCTGGTATTAATGCTGATGCGGAGAAAACACAAAAAGCTACAGAAACAGAGAACATTGAAGAGGAGAGAGGCACAGAAGTTGCTGCCGCAGAACAGAAGGAAAATACAACAGGTACGCCAGATGAAAACGGAAATTATCTGATCAACGGAAGTTTTGAAGAACCAGATTTTTCCGGATGGACGGTGACAAACAACAATGATGTTACAGAGGAGTTAGATGTTTATGATCGTGAGACAGACTGTTTTGCAGGTGCACAGTCACTGCATTTTTATTCAGGAAACAATCCGGTGGATTTTTCCATGAAACAGACAGTGAGTGGACTTGAGGATGGCACCTACAAACTAACCGCTCATATTCAGGGTGATGCAGCCGGGGATGAAAATCCGACCGTATATTTTTATGCGCTCGTGGATGGCGAAGAGGTAAAAGCAGATGGCAAATTGCAGGGGTATGTTAACTGGTATACGGTGGAAATCCCGGGCATTACACCAACGGACGGAGCAATCACAGTAGGAGCACACGTGGCAACAGCACCGGGCGGCTGGGGAACCATTGATGATATTACACTTGTGAAGGAGTAGTTATGAAATTTATTAAGGGTATGGATATTTCCATGGTGAAAGAACTGGAACAATATGGTGCGTCCTATCGGCTGAACGGGAAAAAAGAAGATCTGTTTGCAATTTTAAAGACATGCGGAACCAATAACGTAAGGATTCGGATTTGGCCGGATCCCTACGATGAAAACGGAAATTCTTACGGGGGAGGTGGAAATGATCTGGAGACCACCATTGAGATCGCAGAAAGAACTGTACAAAGCGGTATGGATTTTATGCTTGATTTCCATTATAGTGATTTCTGGGCAGACCCGGCCAAACAGGTAAAACCGAAAGCCTGGAAAGAATTAAGCGGAGAGGCACTGGAAACGGCGGTGTATCTGCATACTGTAGATACGTTAAAGGCATTGAAAAACCACAAGCTTGTGCCGACTATGGTGCAGGTTGGAAATGAGATTACAAAAGGGCTGTTGTGGCCGGATGGTTACATCGAACAGACCGAAAATATGGCACATCTTCTGAAGGCAGGGATTAAGGGGGTGCGCGAGGAGTGTCCGGATGCAAGGATCGTATTGCATCTGGATTTCGGAACGGATAATAAAATGTATCGACAGTGGTTTGATCAGGTTTCATCGTATGCGCTGGATTTTGATATTATTGGAATGTCGTATTATCCGCACTGGAACGGAAGTCTTTCACTTCTTCTGGATAATATGAATGATATCAGCAGCCGGTATGACAAAGATGTGCTTGTTGCAGAGACTTCAATTGGTTATACCACGGAAACATTTGGCTGTAACGGAATCGTTTATTCGAAGGAGCATGAAAAAATCACTGGATACCCGGCAACACAGCAGGGACAGGAAGCATTCTTGCGGGATTTGTTTGCAACGGTAAGAAGTGTAAACAATAAAAGAGGCATCGGTGTGTTTTACTGGGAACCGGCATGGCTGCCAATACCGGACTGTACGTGGGCAAGTAAGAGTGGCAGCAAGTACATGAAAGACAAGATGACAGCAGGAAATGCCATGGCAAATATGGCATTGTTTGACGAAAATGGAAACGCAAACAGCGCGCTGATAAACATGAAAACAATGTAAAAGGAGGATAATCATATGAAAAAAATAATAACAGCTGTGCTGGCTGTAACAATGGCAGTGGGAATGTTGACTGGCTGTGGAAGTGGAAGTGGAACCGGAAAAAAGGAAGCTTCCGGGGAAAAACTCGTGATTTGGACGAACATGAACGTGGAAGTGGATACCATTCAGAAATATGCAGATGAATGGGGAGAAAAGAACGGACGAAAGGTAGAAGTCATTCACCAGTCTCCATCTGTCCAGCAGTTTGCACAGGCAGTAAAAAGTGCTTCCGGACCGGATGCTGTGGTGGGTATTCCCAATGACCAGCTTGCAGATTATGTAAACGCAGATCTTACTGCAGAAGTGCCACAGGATCTGTATGCGGATCAGGATTTTTCCGATGCAGCCATCCAGGCATGTTATGTAGATGGAAAACGATATGCAGCACCACTTTCCGTAGAGACTACTGCACTGTTTTACAACACAGATCTTGTATCGGAAGTCCCAAAAACATGGGAAGAACTGGTCGATCAGGCAGCCGCAGACGGAGGTGTACAGTTTGATGCAACAAGCATATACTACGATCTTGGTTTTGTGAGAGCCTGCGGAGGTTATATTTTTAAATATCAGGATGGGGCATATGACACGGCAGACATCGGTCTTGATAATGAGGGCAGTGTGGATGCCTATGCCTTTATCAATGACCTGTGCAATAAATATAAACTGATCACGGCAGATGTGACAGCCGATATCGCAAGAAGTAATTTCCAAAACGGAAAATGTGCTTATTATATTGGTGGACCATGGGACATTGACGGTTTTACCTCTGCAGGAACTAAATTTGCTGTAGCAAAAATGCCAACTTTCCACGGACAGCCGTTTGTGACCCCGGTGGGTACACAGGTAAGTTTTGTGAGCAACAGCAGTAAAAATCAGGATGCAGCATGGGATTTTATTTCCTATCTGCTGGAAAACGGTGCACTTGGCATGTATGAGGCGGGTGACCGTATACCAGCAAAATTGGCAGATCAGGAACTTGATGAGATCCAGAGTAATGCATACACACAGGCATTTGTCGAGCAGATCAATGATGGAGAGCCGATGCCGACCGTATCAGAAATGGGACAGCTCTGGAGTATCCACACAAACAATATCCGTTCGATGTGGTCTGGGGAGCAAACACCAGAGGAAGCTGCCAAAAATATGGTTACGCAGTTGAAAGAAGCGATTGAATTGATGAATTCAGGAAAGTAGTGATGGCATGAGAAAGAAAAAGAATGCGCTTGGGTATACTTATCTGGCACCGGCACTGATCTCGATTCTGTTGGTGACATGTCTGCCAATTATTTATACGGTGATTTTATCTTTTACTAATTACAACATGTATCATCTGACAGATTACACGTTTGTGGGTCTGGAAAATTATCTGACCGTATTTTCCGGAAGCATTAAAAATGTGTTTTTCCCGGTACTTGGGTGGACGATTTGTTTTGCGCTGTTAAGTACGGCAGGTTCCTATGCAATGGGACTGATTCTTGCCATTTTGTTAAACAATCCGCATATGAAAGAATCAAAAATTTACCGTGCAGTGCTAATTGTTCCGTGGGCATTGCCATCTACGATTGCAATCCTCGCATGGCAGGGACTGCTAAATGAGCAGTATGGTGGAATCAATAATTTACTGCATACAATCGGTATTGCCTGGAATGTACCGTGGCTGACCAATCCATTCTGGGCAAGGGTTGGGTTGATTATCGTGAATGTGTGGCTGGGATTTCCCTATATGATGAATGTCTGTCTTGGTGGACTACAGGCGATTTCTGGTGAATACTATGAGGCGGCTAAAATGGATGGGGCATCAAAATTTCAGTGCTTTAAGAGCATTACATTGCCGATGGTGACAAAACTTTCCATTCCTCTTGTAATTTCCTCGTTTGCGGCTAATTTTAACAATTTTGGAAATATATATATGATTACACAAGGTGGACCAGCGAGAGTGGATAACCAGTTTGCGGGTTATACGGATATCCTTGCCAGTACCACCTATAAGATGACCACATGGTCGAACCGGTATGAACTGTCTGCAACGTTCAGTGTGCTGATCTTTATCATTGTCGGAACATTTACGCTGATTAATATGCGGCTGTCCGGCTCATTTAAGGAGGTTGATTAAATGAAAAATAAAAAGAAAATATCCGCCTCAGAACAACGGACACTGTGGGGAAGCAGAGTGGTCATATGGATCACAATGATCGTGGTGCTGTTTCCGGTCATATGGATTGTTATGTCCTCTTTTTCCGCGGGTGACAGCTTTTTCCTGTCTTCATTGTTCCCTGAAAAATTCAGCATTGAACATTATGTGGAACTGTTTCGGGAAACGGATTTTGGAATCTGGGTTTTTAATTCCCTAAAGTTTTGCTTTATTGTAGCAATCATACAACTTGTGCTTACTTCACTTGCAGCGTATGCGTTTGCAAGACTGCGGTTTGTGGGAAGAAAATATGGACTGATGGCACTTTTGATATTACAGGTGTTTCCAAACAGCATGGCAGTTGCCGGATACTATATTTTAATTTATAAGTTCGGGTTGGTGGACAACAGCTTTGCGCTCATTCTTGTGCTTGCAGGTGGAAGTGCTTACAATATCTGGTTACTTAAATCTTATATCGATGGACTTCCGGTGGAATTGGATGAAGCTGCAATGGTGGATGGAGCAAATGAATTCCAGGTTTTTTATAAGATCATCATCCCGCTTGCAATGCCACAGCTTGCCGTGATCTTCCTGTTTTCGTTTATTGCAACATACAGTGAATATGTGATTACCTCAATCTTTTTGCAGACACCGGGAAAAATGACGCTTGCACTCGGACTGCAGTCTTTTATCAGCGATCAGTTTGCTGCGCACTGGACTTTGTTTGCTGCAGCAGCAGTGATTTCATCCCTGCCGATCATGATCATCTTTATGTGCTTACAGCGATTTATTCAGAATGGATTGGTTGCCGGAGGGGTAAAAGGATAAAATGTAGCTAATTATTTATATAAAAAGGAGAATGTATTATGGTAAAAAAGAAAATTCTATCAGCAATGGCTGCAGCATTTGTAGCGGTACAGCTTTTGGGGACGACTGTAATCACAGCACAGGCATCCACCATCACAGGTGCGGTCAGCACAGATAATTTTATCAGGGGTGTTGACGTGTCGACATTGGATATGCTGGAAGATTTGGGAGCACATTATTATGAGAAAAATCAGGAGAGTGATGCAATGACTATTTTACATAATAATGGTGCAAATTATGTGAGATTAAAGTTATGGGTTGATCCATATGACGAAAACGGAAACCCATATGGTGGTGGAAACAACGATTATGATACGACATTAAAACTTGCTAAAAGAGCCAAAAAACTTGGCATGAAAATTTTGATTGATTTTCATTTGAGTGATTTTTGGGCTGATCCGGCAAATCAGATTAAACCCAAAGCATGGAAAAATTTATCTTATTCAGAATTAAAGCAAACACTGTATTCATATATGAAAACATCTTTAAATGATTTTGCAGCCGAAGGTATTGTTCCAGATATGGTTCAGGTTGGAAATGAAATATCATCGGGGATTCTTCATGAAGATGGCAAAATAGGGACGAATGAGGATTTTTCCGGATTAGCGGGCCTTTTAGAATCTGCAATTTCTGGAGTACGTGCTTCTGCTGCATCAAGTACCAAAATTATGCTTCATCTGGATCAGGGTGGAAAAAATCAGTTGTATACCTGGTATTTTGGTGGATTATTGAAAGAGTCACCAAACTTGGATTTTGATGTATTTGGATTATCTTATTATCCAATGTGGCATGGAACCATGGAGGGGCTTCAGTATAATTTGAATTACTTGGCGACCACCTATAATAAAGAAGTGTGTGTTGTAGAAACTGCGTATGCATGGACAACGGAAGATGGTGATGGTGAAGGAAATGTATTCATTAGTGGAGATGAAGAAGTTGGAGGATATCCTGCAACAGTAGAAGGACAATTTGAATTTATGAATGATCTGGAATCAATCATTTTAAATGTACCAGATGACAAAGGTATTGGATATTTTTATTGGGAACCAGAATGGATACCTGTAGAAGGCGGAACATATGCTACATCTGCAGGGGTTGCGTATAAAAATGATACCGTAACGCCAAGTAATACATGGGATAACATGACGTTGTTTAATTTTCAGGGAAATGCATTAGATTCTATTAAGGTGCTTAATAAACCGTGTGAAAATTTATTGACAAATATCAGTTTTGAACAGAATGGGATAACTACTTCACCGAGTGGATGGAATGTATGGACAAGTGATTCGTCAGATGAAAATACTGTAAGAACAGAATATGGTGATGCATATGATGGAGATTACAAATTAACATTTTGGGATGATAAAGAGTATTCGTGTTCTGTATATAAAACGTATACAAATATTCCGAATGGAACATATAAATTCTCAATTTGGGCAAAGACAAATGGGAAACAGGATGTTTTACAACTTTATGCAAAAAATTATGGAGGAAGTGAGCTTGATACCACGATTGAAACAAGTGACATTAATTGGAATATTTTTAGTATAGACAAGATTGTTGTTACAAATCATACGTTGGAGATCGGGGTTTATTCTGTAGCAGGAGCAAATGACTGGTGTAACCTTGACTTGGCAATGTTAAGAAAAATTGATTAATTATATTTAAAATTTTTAAGGGGATGGTTTTGATCGTCCCCTTAATTTTTGAATTGTTCTTTGACTGGTGGAATCTTATGAAAAAGAAAATATGGAATAGGTGCAGAAAAAATGGTAGACTATAAAAAAGAGTTTTTGTAGGGGTGTAATAAATGTTAACGGATATGATGAAAGACGAATTGGTAAAAGGGTTACTTAATCTGTTTCATGAAAATTTATCAATGATTATTTTGTATGGATCTGTTGCAAGAAATGAAGCTACATCAGAAAGTGATATAGATATAGCAATCATCACTAAAAATGATATGAATGAAGAAATAAGAAATAAATTTATTTGCTGGTCAGCAGAGATGGATATACGTTATGATAAGATTTTTTCTATCATTGATATTAAAGAAGAAAATATGAAAAAGTGGGGGGAAGTGCTTCCATTTTATAAGAATGTACAAAAAGAGGGGGTTATTCTTTGGAAGGCAGCTTAAAAGAACTAGCACGATATTAGCACCTGTAGAGCAGAACATAATCTGTTTTACAGGTGCTTTTTTCAATTAATAAGGAACTGGTACTTTCGCCTCTTGTGAAAATGTCTAATTAAAAGACTAAAAAAAGACTAAAAAACTTTAAATTAAGTAATACTTTACAAATGTTTAATTTTCTATTAACTAAATATTGACTTAAAATTACTTTATGATATACTGAATTTATCAAATAAATAAAGCAATTGCACACTGGTTCCCATATTTTTACTGCACTCCCCAAGTATGCAGTACCCTCTCCCTGAAATATGGGAAGCAGCGTGCAATTGCTTTTTTATTAAGTGAAACCGGATAGATGGAGGGCACTGGAAGGTTTTTACAAGAAATGGAGAAGAAAGGAAAGGTAGAGCAAAAACATGAGAAGGGTAGGAAAACAGATTGTTGCCATCACGCTGGCAGCGGCAATGATGGGGTCACTGACACCGGAGGCATGCACATTTTTACAAAATGAGGTGGTGTATGCGGCGGAAACAAATGAAGCGTCAGCACCAACAGTAACACGTACAGAACTGTACAAAAATGAGGGCGCAAAAACAACAAAAACCATTGATTTTTCAGAATTGAAAGAAGATGACTGGAATGGTGAAGGAAAAATTACTTTTGTATATGATGAATCCATCAATGGCTCGTCGGGAAATGTGAATGAAGAGTATGAATTAACTGCAAAGGTAACACTGGATGAAACATCCTATCAGTCGCTGGATGCAGATAAAGCGCATCTGAATATCCAGGGTGTAACAAAACTGGGATCAAAATGGGGATGGAACAACAGTACGGATTGCCAGTGGCTGCAGAAGGATTCTTTTATGAAAGTTGGGGAGAATTATTCAGCTGATCTGAAAGTAAAGTTTTCAGGAATAACACCGGATACATTGATGGATGTTGAATTCGTTCTTGTGGGAACCGGATTTAAGGGAACTGTGACATTTTCAAATGTAGTTCTCACAAATTTATCAAGCGATAAACAGGAACTGACCAAACAGGAGCCAACCGTTCTTTCTGATTTAAATGATGAATCCCAGGTAAATCTGTGGGCAGGCGAAACCGGATATCAGTATTTCCACGGTGGAGAAGAAAATGCTGCTCCGAAATGTTCCTATGATGCAAATGGCGGAGACGGAAGATTAAAAGTAAGCCTGGATTATACAGCCAACTCCGGCGAATCATGGAGTGAGGCAAAAGTGAAATTCACACCGGAGACACCGGCTGATATCAGCAATTATAATCAGGTGAGTGTGGATTTGATTTATCCGGAAAACAGTAATATTTCCAAGATAAAATTTTTCTCCAATAGCGGAATCAATAAAGATACCAGCATAGATTCGTCCGAGGCAGCAGATGCAGGAAACGGATATAAGAAAGTTACAGTTACTTTAGGATTTTCTCCATCTGCCACACCAATGGATGATCTGACAATCGGACTTATCGGAGCCAACAGTTCCTTTGCAGGGGATGTTTATCTGGATAATCTGATACTTTCCCAGAAGGATGCCAGTGGTGATTTTGTGACAATTACCGCAACACCGAATACAGACGGAACACAGGCAAAAACAGAAGCAACAGATAAAACCCTGACCATGACAGATCCGGATGCCAGCAATAGCGCAAAGGCATTGTATGCATATCTGCAGGGACTGACCGAAAGTGATCAGGTACTGTTTGGACATCAGAATGATGTGAGCCGTTCGGTTGGAACAAAGGATGAGTTAGGAGATGTCCATGATGTGACCGGTTCTGTCAGCGGTATTTTTGGAATCGATTCCCTTGCACTGTTTGGAAGCGAGGCTGGTGGTACGGATGCGGCATCTGCACTGCAGAATTCCATTGACTACAGCAAAAAGGCGGCCCAAAACGGTGCAATCGTTACCTTATCCACCCATATGCCGAATTTCACCAACGCAAAGATTAAAAAGAATGCAGATGGAACCTACGATTTCTATAACTGTGATTTTAATGAAGCAAAAGATTTATCCGGTGATTCGTTAAAGAAGATTTTGCCTGGTGGAGAGAAGAATGAGGTATTTAAGGCATATCTTGATACGATTGCATTCTATGCCAATGCATTGGAACAAGAGAATATCCCGGTCATCTTCCGTCCACTGCATGAGAATACCGGCGGATGGTTCTGGTGGGGAACTGGAAACACGGCGGAAAGTTATAAGAGTCTGTATGCATATACCAGAGAGTATCTGGAATCCAAAGGGGTACATAATATGCTTTATGTGTATTCACCAAACGGACCGCTGGAGACCGAGGCAGAGTATATGTCGCGTTATCCGGGAGATGCCTATGTAGATATTCTGGCATTTGACTATTACAACGATTTTAATACCTATCCGGCTGAAGCAGATACGTCGTTCTTTGATCATCTGGATCAGACCTGTCAGGTTGTATCATCACTTGCAAAACAGCATAACAAGCTGGCTGCAATTTCGGAGACCGGTGTACGTGTGATGAAGAAGGATGGAAGTGATAACGAAGGGCTTCTTGTAAAAAATAATCCGGTCAGTGAGGCAAAGTCGGGTGTGAACTGGTATCAGAAAGTGAATGATATCGCAAAGAAAAACGACATGCCATATTATATGGTATGGGCAAATTTCAGCGATACCAATTTCTATGTGCCGTATAAATACAGTGATACCATGGGTCAGGAAATGATCAATGAGTTTATTGATTACTACAACAATGAGGATTCAGTATTTGGAAACGGTACGAATTTCTATGGAAATATCGATAAGTACGCAGGAGTAAAGACGGATAATTACAAAGATGTCAGCGGATACATGGTAGCACCGTTTGATATGGATACGATTTTAAAGCCAACTGCATTAAAAGCAAGTGTTTCCAATGCCGGTGAGGTATCGTTTGTTGTAAAGGATACGGCAAAGGGCAAACAGTTGACATTGCCGGCTGCGAAAGGCTCCGATGGATGCTATACGGCACAGCTGACACAAGAGGAAATGGATCAGATCGGAAAAACAGATGTTGCATCCATTACGCTCGTTGCAGATGGAAAAGAACTGTCCACGATCACAAATCTGAGTATCGGAAAAGAAAAGGACAAAGCTCCGGCAGGTGTGCTGGAAAATTTTGACTATTATGTCGGGAGTAATGGACTTCTGGATGCAGCTTACGGTGGAAATTCTGCCGCTGGATGCAGTTCGTCCTTTACGCTGGATCAGGAGCATAAGGCAGATGGTACATATGGTGCTGCATTTAATTACAAATTAAAAACAACTGGTTCGGAAGTCTGGACGGGTCTGGTAAATGCAACTCTGAGCAATACAGATTTTTCAGCCTATAATGCATTGAAATTCTGGACAAAACTTGATGGAAAAGGGCAGAAGGTTGTTGTACAGATCAAGGCAGGAGGAGAAGAGTATGAAGTATATCTGACCAATCTTGCGAAGACAGAAGATGCCTATGAAGTAACCGTTCCATTCTCCGCTTTTAAAGGGAAGATGGGTGGAAAACTTAGTGGGGATGCTTTAAAAGATGTGCAGGCATTCGGACTCTGGTGTAATTCCAACCCGGCAGGTTCCGCGGTAGATGTGGAATCGGTACTTTACTTTGATGCATTCAAAGGAACAACGATCAGTGACGCGGAAGCTGCAAAAGCAGATGCCGATGGCCTGATTGCAGTAAAACAGACCAGCCAGAGTGGAAATAATGGCGGAAATTCTTCCTCCGGCAGCAGCACCTCTGGTGGAAATTCCGGCAGCACAACAACACCGGATACAAAACCATCGGAAACCCAGAAAACGGACAAAACATTTGAGAATATTGCAAAAGATACAAATGCGACACTTACCGTTGAAAAGAACGATAAGGGAGAAGTGACAGATGCCCGGGCACAGCTGGAAAAAACAGTAAAGAACGCTTCCGAGACAAAGAAGACTACAATTTCAGCAGATGTGGTTGCAAAATTAGTCAAAGAGGCAGGAACCAGCGACATCACGATTACCCAGACAACGAAGAACGCTTCCGGCAAAGTGATGAACAGCGTATCTGTCAATGCGAAGGATCTGCAGGCAGGCAAAAAGCTGACACTTGTAAAAGTTGATAAAAAGACAGGAGAAAAAGTCCTGATCAGCAGCAGGACTTATAAGGTTTCCAAAGACGGAACGGTGACAGTGGATACCAAAGATGCCGGTGATTATGTACTGCTGAATGAGAAGGATGCAAAGGCTCTGAGCAGTAAAATCTTAAAGAGTGTTGCATTAAAGGATATCAAGAAAACGGTTGCAAACGGAAAGAAGGCAAAAGTTACTTTTGATAAGGGTCTGAACATGGAAAATGTAAAGAAGATCACTTATACATCTTCCAAAAAGTCGGTTGTAACAGTGAATAAAAATGGTACAATTGTCGCAAAGAAAGCTGGCAAAGCAGTGGTGAAAGTAAAAGTCACTTTAAAGAACGGAAAGACAAAGACTGTAAAGATGACGATCAAAGTGACAAAGTAAATTTACAGGAGTTTCGTCAGAATTTTAATAAGAAAAAGACGGTTTCGCAGGAAATCGTCTTTTTTCTTACCCATAATTGTAAAGAGAAGCGTGTGCGTTTTTTCGGGGGAATTGATTGTAATTTCAGGAACCTTTGTTTATACTAAAATCAATAGAAAAGAGAATGAGAAGGAGAACATTTATTATGGCAGGAAAACACATTTCCATTCCGGCACTTTTAAAGATCGGTGCGGGTGCATTGGACAATCTGGGGATTTACTTAAAAGAGTTACAGTTACAGAAAGTAGTTGTATTGTTTGGAAACGGTCTTGTAGAAATGTTTGGTTCTACCGTTATGGAAGCATTGCAGCAGGAGGACATTGATATTTTAGAATATCAGGAACTTGATACCGTGCGGTTGGAAGATCTGACCAGCCTTGCATTTTCCATGCCGGCGAAGACGCAGGCAGTCATCGGCATCGGTGGCGGAAAAGTGATTGATGGTGCGAAATATTGTGGATTTCTGCGAAATCTGCCGTTTATCAGCATCCCGACATCGGCATCGAGCGATGGTTTTTCGAGTGCCAGTGCATCCCTTCTGGTGGAGGGGCGGCGCAAGTCCGTTCCGGCAAAACTTGCATATGGGATTGTGGTGGATACAAAGATTATCCGCAGTGCACCGGAGAAATTTTTATATTCTGGCATCGGCGATATGGTATCAAAAATTACGGCACTGTATGACTGGATTTTTGAGGAAGAACATGGGTACGGAAAAGTCAATGATTTTGCTGTCATGATTGCTAAGAAAGCAGTCAACAGTTTTGTGCGCACACCGTTTACTTCGATACAGGATGATCTGTTTTTAAAGGAACTTCTGGATTCTCTTGCGATGAGCGGAATTGCAAATGAGATTGCGGGCAGCAGTGCGCCAACGAGCGGCAGCGAACATCTGATTTCTCATGCGCTGGACAAGATGCTTGAGCATCCGCAGCTTCATGGGATTCAGGTCGGCATTGCAACCTATCTGATGAGTGTTGTGCAGGATCATCGTTACCGGAGGGTAGACACGATCTTTACGCAGACGGGGTTCTGGGATTATGTAAAAGCACTGGATCTTCGGCGGGAGGATTTTGAGAAAGCAGTTGATCTGGCACCATCGATCAAACCGTTCCGCTATACGTATCTGCATGAGCAGCAATATAGGGATCGCGCGAAGGAACTCCTGCATACAGATGCGCGGCTGCAGGAAATCCTGAAATAGAGAGGAAAATAAATTACAGGATATACAATGATAAAAGTAGCAATATGTGATGATGATATACAATTTATTTATAAATTGGAACAAAGTATTTTTCGGTTTGCAGAAATGAAAAGAATAAAAGTGGATGTTGACGGTTATACAAGTGGAGCAGAATTTATTCAAAAACTGCAGCAAAGCGAAAGGTATGATTTGTTATTTTTGGATATTGAATTAGGGGACAGCTCGGGGATTATCGTTGGAAACTGGATTCGATCCCAGATCCAATATGAATCCATGCAGATTGTTTTTGTATCGGCAAAAGAAATGTATGCCATGCAGCTTTTTGATCTGCGTCCAATGAATTTCCTCGTGAAACCCATACAACAGGAACGAGTAGATTATATATTAGATGAATATGAAAGGCTGTATCAGTTTCAGCCACATATTATAGAAATTGGGAAAGGAAGAAATGCGATACGGATAGAAGAACATTCTGTTTTTTATTTGCAGAGCCTTGCCAGAAAAATTCAAGTGGTAACAGCAAATGATATATTATGTGTTTATGGAAAACTTTCGGAGGTTATTCCTGCGTTGAATCCGCATTTATTCTGCGTGGTACATAAATCTTATGTCATTAATCTGCGGTATGCAGAATCTTTTCAGAAAGACAGCGTACACATGATCAATGGGGATGACATTCCGGTCAGTCGGTCTATGAAAAATAACCTTGATCATGCAATTGTGGAAAAGATGAGGTGTGGTGGGTGAATAACATAGAAAGAATATTTGAAGCGGTATGTAACATATTAAGTGTGTATGTAAGTTTTAAAGTGACGGATGTTTTTCTGGAAAAGAAAAGAAAACTGCCACGGATGGCAAATATTGTTTATGTGATCGTATGGCTTATTAATACAGTTGTTGCATTTGGTTTTCGAAATGCCATGGGAACTACGGTGAGTATGGTACTGCTTCTCTGGGCGGCAGAAGGTATATTGTATGAAGGAAGTATACTACAGAAAATAATGGCAGGTTGTTTTACAGTATTGCTGGGGCTTACCATTGAATTTATCCTGTATTATTATCTGGGAGATTTTTCTTTGTTTTCCGAAGGGCGGGCAATGGGAACCATCACAGGGGCAATGGTCAATCTGCTCATAGCAATGGGAATAAGACAGGTGATATGTCGGCGAAGGGTTATGGAAACACAGAACTATTACTTTATGATTCTTGTATTAGCCGGAAATATTGTCTGGATATATGCTCTTGAGAGTGTATCCGGCGAAAATTCGCCAAAAACAGTATTATCACTGGCTATTATGATCGTTGTAGATCTTGGAATGTTCTATTTGTATGACCGTTTGGGAGAAGCTTATCAGGATAAAATGCAGCAACGGCTTTTAAAGGAACATATGATGGCCTATAAGGAGCAGATGCATATCATGCAGCAGAATCAGAAAAAGCTGGATTCTTTGCGGCATGACATGAAAAACCATATGTATCTTCTGCAGACATATCTTAATGAAGGAAGGTATGATAAGGCACAGGAATATGTAAATAAAATGAGTGAGCATTTGCAGACGGAGCATAAGTATGTGAATACGGGGAATCTGGAACTGGATATGATTTTGAATCATAAACTGGCAAAAGCGGAGGCAATGTCCTGTCAGATTCAGTCGCAGATCGTGATTCCGTGCCAGTTGCCAGTGGATGGATATGACTGGAATGTTTTGTTTGGAAATCTGTTGGACAATGCAATTGAGGCAATGGAGCAGATAAAAGATCGTTTTTTGGAGATTCGGATACAATACGACAGGGGAATTCTGGGTATACAGGTGAAAAATACGTTTGATGGAAAAGTCAATAAACAGGGAGAACGTTTATTGACAAGGAAGAAACAACAGGCATTGCATGGAATCGGTATGCAGAATATTTCAGATGTTGTAGACAAATACGGGGGATGGAAATCTATAAATATCGATGAAAATATATTTGAGGTTCAGATTGTGTTATATCTTTGAAAAAATCCCATGGTGTATGCTATGGGATTTTTAATGCAGATTTTGACGAAAATCAAACCAATTTTAACATGCAGAAAGAATAATGGGAAAAATGAAGTATAGTATACACAAGAGAGGGGGGATGGCTATGAAAAATATTTTAAAAATAATGCTTATGATGATTACAATTTTTACGATAGCAGGTTCTGCTGTCTATGCCGCGGAAATACCGGTTTCAGATCAGGATCAGTTAATAACGAGCCGTGATTGGACAGAAATCAGTAATTTACAGGATGAAATGAAAAAAGAAGAGCCGGATGCAACCATCGATTATGACAAGGCTTTAAAAGTATATGTGGATTGTAATCTTATAAAATTGCAGACGGCAGATACGAAAAAACTCACAAGTGCTCTGGAAAGTGCAAATTATGTATGGGTCATTCCTTTTAAAATGGAAAAGACATATGGAATGTTTACCGTAGCCAAAGGACTTCCATTGCGTGAAGAAGCAAAGTCTGTATTGACAAAAGCAGAACAGGAAGAAGTAAAAAATCATGTCGGAAAATGGATGATTACAGAGATAGCAGAACATACAGTGGAACCTTACTATGATATACTTCTGGAAAAACGAGAGGCATTATCGGACTGTACGAGAGTAGTACTGGTGGGAAGTCAACCGGGAATGAGACAGCCGGTTGCACTTGGGATGGATGATGAAACAGCACGTGTCTGGATTTCCTTAGGGTATCAGTATCCGGTTATGGAGAAAATTCCGGAAACTCAAAATGTGGAAAGCGGTGTCTATTCATTTGATTCTGTAGCGGAGATTTCAGATACTTATATTGAAGATTCTGAGGTAAGTACAGGAGTTGGAGTACAGAGCAGAAGTTCGATGAAATATGTGGCTGGCATTGGAATTATAGTGATAGGAAGCATATTAATCCTTAGTGTTTTAAAGAAAAAGAAATTGGAGGATTATGAATGAAGAAAATCAGTCTGTACTTATTAATTTTTACAATGCTATATTGTCTGTGTGCGTGTGGAAAAAATTCTGATGCAAAATCAAACAGTAGAGAAGATGATGGCAGAAAAGAACAAAAGATATTTGTCCCGTCAATGACTGGAGAGAAAAAGGGTGTTTTTATCATGTAGTTGCAACAACAAAAGACGGAAAGCAATATTCCATAGGAGAGTTACCTCTTACCGATGACAGAAAAGGAACTGAAAAAAAGAAACATCCTTTCATGGATGGTACAGATCTTGAAGAGCTTGGAGATGGCTATGCATCTGCAAGTGAAATGAAATATTGTGGGGCTCGTTATATTTTCAATCAGAAGATTGATATCACACAGATAGAACAGATAGAAATAATAAAATATAAAATCAGCAGATGATATAGGTATAAAAACAGGTCATAAATTTGTTGACGCTGACAGGAAACCATGTTAGGATGATGGCAGAGACTATCAATGAAGTGACAGGGGAATGAGTTTTTGACTCATCCCCCTGTTCTGATTATCAGGAGAAATGGATGAAAAAGAACAAGCAGATGAAACCAGACAATGTAGCAAAACGTCTATGGGCATTTTTTATCGTGCTCACCATGTGTATTACCGTGCAGCCTGTCGTGCCGGTAAAGGCGCAGGAGGCTGTGCAGACAGCGGCAAGAACGATCTATACGGAATTTAAAGATGGAAATTCTACCCATTCTGGAGATGGAAGCTATGGAAATCCCTACAATTTATTTGAGGATGCCTATGCGGCTGCCGGCAATGGGGATGAAATCTCAATTTTGGGAAGTGGTGCTTTTTTAAATGCCGAGGCTGCGGAACCGTTTATTTTTGATAAAAGCGTGACCGTCAATGGAAATGGAAATACTTTTTCCAACCGTAAGGGGGGATTTATCCTGAATACGGATGTGACATTTAAAAACATTACGCTGCGGTTTTCCAATCGTCTGCACGATGCAATTTTTGCAAATGGGCATAAACTTGTTCTTGAGAATGTTACGTGCGACAGCGGATTCCGCTATGTAGATATCTTTGGCGGTTCTCTTTATGAGAATGGAAAGAATATGGGGGATCATCCGGGATCAGAGGCACAGATTCTGATTACGGGTGGTGGTACCAATCTGGGGAATATTTATGCCGGTTCCATGAACGGAACATATGACGGTAAGACACAGATCGTGCTTGCGCACGTTTCCGGTACGCAAAATGGGGAAATCTATGCATCCGGTGCCATTGAACCATATGTAAATCAGGATGACTGGTTTTCCACGCAGGAGCCGGATCCACCGGCAGCGGATGGACAATATACGGTTTCCGGCGATGTGGAAATTTCACTTACCGGTTCCGATACGAAACAGGTGTACGGAGTATCCGAAAATCACGCAGGGAAGACATTTCTGACCATAGATACCGACCAGTCCTATACCGGAATTCCAGGTATAAGCAAAGTAGGAAACCTCACAGTAAAGGGCGGTGGAACATTTGCACCGGCAGCTTTGGACAGCTGTACGGTCAGGCTGGAAGGGGCAAGTGCGATTGATCTTTCCCAGATGGAAACTCCACAGGTACATTCGATTGTGAGTGCGGATTCAGCAGGAAACCGACTGATCTTAGGAAAAGAACAGAAGCTGAATGTTACAGATACCATTACGGGTGCACTTACATTTGAAACCCTGAATGGAAGAAATGGAAAATCCGGAATTGCGGAGTATGGTCACACCTATCTGGAACTTGGAAGGGCTGCGGATACGGTGGTTTCTTTTACACCGACAGACGGACAGGCGGGAATGACACTGGAACGGACATCGTCTGGAAACGGAGAAATCTGGAAAACCAGTGAGTTGTCAGGGGATGAACCGGTTGCGGTAAAAAATGTTACAGTAAAAAATCCTGTACTTTTGGCGAATGTTTCAAATATTATGAGTAGTGATAAATCGTATTATCTGGATGTGGAATGGCAGGAAGGGACACCCGAAAATGGGAAAACTTTATATCAGGTTCCACTTACATACGAAGTAGAGTTCAATAATCATATATATTATTCAACGGTTGGTGATGATGGAAATGCCAATGTTTCGGATCTTAGACTGGCATTTCATCCGGAGACAAATCAGGACGGGGTACATACAATTACACCGGAATTTTATGAAGATGCTACTAGTGGCGAACTGAAACTGCCAGAACCGGGAACCTACTACATCACAATCCGTCCATTTTCAGCAGATGAACAAATTGAGCAGAAGGTAGTTTTGATTGTAAACAAAGATCCGGATACATCCGGTTCGACGGCTACTTCAAAGGAAACAACCACTACGATAAATGGATTACCAACGGCCGTGTCCATGCAGGATGAACTGAATTTTACCGTGCAGACGGTCTATACAGATAGCAGCTTACAGGGACAGAACGTGCCGTCTGCTGGTTTTTCGGTATACATTAACCAGACCCCTTATGAAGTATCCGGCATCACGCTTCAAAACGGAGAGGCAGCCATAAAGATTCCGGTTTCAGAGACAAACGGATTTCATATGGGAGAAAATGCAATTACAGTTTCTTATGCAGGTGCAGGAGCAGCCAATGAAAACTACAGGGCACTTCCTTCCCAGGCAAACGAAACCGTGACGGTAAATCCAATTGCCGTAAAGATGCAGTATGATACCATCCAGCAGACAGCTGCGTACACAGGGCTGAAACAGAGCTGCCTTGTTTCCACGGTAAATGTAGTCCGAACGGACAACGGACAGACGGTAGATTCGCAGGTAAAGCCTGAAGTTTTCTATCGGCAGGATGGGAAAAATGTTGTTCCGGTGCAGCCGGGTAGTTATGATGTCTGGTTTAAAGTGGATGGAAACCAGTACGATGTGATAGTGGAAAAAGTCGGAACCTTTACCATTACAGCGGCGAAACCATCGATTCGTCTTACGGCAGAGACAGAAAACGGTAATTCCGTACATCTGTATGCAAAGGTAGATGGAGTCCGAAATGGCAGTATTCCGCTTGGTTCGATTTCTTTTTATCAGGACGGAACCATAATAAAGGCACAGGAAAAACTCGTATATGGGGAAGCCGATACGGTTGTATCAGGCTTAAAACGTGGCGGTTCTTATCAGTTTAAGGCAGTATATGAGCCGGATGATAAGGATGGACAGACTTATTACGAAACAGTGACAAGTGAAGCCGCGACCGTTACAATCAAAGAGGACAGTTCCACCGGAGGCGGTGGAACAGCCGGAGGCGGCTCATCTTCCGGAGGCGGTGGAGCAACCGGAGGCGGCTCATCTTCCGGAGGTGGTGGAGCAACTGGAGGCGGCTCATCTTCCGGAGGAAGTTCTGGTGGTGGAAATACTTCGGGTGGTAACACAGCCGGAGGGGGAACACCGTCCAACGGAAACAAAACCGATGTAGAAACTCCGTCTGACGGAAATACAGCTGGTACACAAACACCGTCCGATGGAAACGCGGCCGGACAAAAAACACCAACCGTAACCGTTACCGGAACCCGGAAAAATAAAGCCATCAAAACAACGGTGACCGCTGATCTGATAAATCAGATACTGGAAGAAAACGATGGAAAACACACAGATGTGACGATCCAGGTTACCGATCCGGCTGGCGACGTAAGCTATACACTGACCGTAAATACAGCAGACATACAGACCGGAAACAAGCTGTATGTGTGTGCAAAAGATCAAAAGACAGGTGCCTATGTCCTTGTAAACGATAAGAGTTATACGGTTACAAAAGCCGGAAATGTGAATTTTTCAGCAGATTCCAAAAAGGATTATGTCCTTATGGATCAGAAAGATATGGATCAGGTTACAGCGAACATATTAAAAACGGTTACATTGAAGAATAAAATCGTTCAGGTGAAGAAGGGAAAACAAAAGAAGGTTTCTCTGGCAGCCACCTTAAATATGGACAATGTAAAAAGCATTTCTTATCAGAGCAATAACAAAAAAATTGCATCTGTAAACAAGAAGGGTACCATAAAATCGAACAAAAAAGGAACTGCGTCCATTCGCGTGACAGTAACCTTAAACAATGGAAAGACCAAAGTTTTAAAATTAAAAGTCAAAGTCAAGTAGCAGATGCAGGAAAAGACAAAACCCCGGAAATAAATATCCGGGGTTTTTGTTTTACCTAGAGAGAAAGTGCACACTGATCAATTTTTTTCAGTTCCTCCTCCGTAAACGGAGCAGAGTTTAACACTTTCAGATTTTCAAGAATCTGTGCCGGGCGGGAAGCTCCGATCAGAACGGAAGTAACCACACCGTCCCGGATCACCCATTTGAGTGCCATCTGTGCGAGGCTTTCACCACGGGCAGCCGCAATCTCATTCAGGCTCCGGATACTTGCCATCCGCTTTTCATCAAACTGATCCGCATGCAGGAAACGTCCGTCCGTGTTGACACGGCTGTCTTTTGGGATGCCGTTTAGATAGCGGTCGGTCAGCATACCCTGCGCGAGAGGGCTGAAAGAAATAATTCCTTTCTTACCATCTGCAGCAGCTTGTTTTAAACCGTTTTCCTCAATGGTACGGTTAAAGATATTGTAGGAATTCTGGTTGATAATAAATGGACAGTGCAGATCTTCCAGAATGGCAGCCGCGCGTTTCATCGTTTCCCCGTCATAGTTGGACAGACCGACATACAATGCTTTTCCGCTGCGCACGATCTGGTCGAGTGCACCCATGGTTTCCTCCAGCGGTGTATCCGGATCCATGCGGTGGTGATAGAAAATATCTACATAGTCCAGACCGAGCCGTTTTAAGCTCTGGTCAAGGCTGGCGATCAGGTACTTGCGGCTGCCCCAGTTTCCATAAGGCCCCGGCCACATGTCAAAACCGGCTTTGGAACTGATGATCAGTTCATCGCGGTAGGAAGAAAGCTCTTCCCGAAGGATCTTCCCGAGATTTTCCTCCGCACTGCCCGGCTGCGGTCCATAGTTGTTTGCCAGATCAAAATGTGTGATCCCGTGGTCAAATGCCGTAAAGCACATCTGTCTCATATTTTCATAAACACCGGTATCTCCGAAATTGTGCCAGAAGCCCAAAGATACTTCCGGCAGCATCAGTCCGCTGTCGCCGCAGCGGTGGTATTTCATGGTTTCGTAACGTGATTCATTTGCGTGATACATAAGAAATCCTCCTTAGTTTGTAAAAAATTTATCATAAATGCCAAATCCAAAGATAAAAAGCACAATCAGCGGCAGAATATAGGTAATGTAGCCGCGCATCCAGTTTTTAATTTTTAATCCTTTTCCGGTATTGGCTTCGGTTGTGTAGTTTTTCCAGCCCCAGCCGTAGCGGCTTGTGCAAAACAGCAGATATACCAGGGAACCGAGAGGCAGGAACAGGTTGCTTACCAGAAAATCTTCCAGGTCAAGCACAGACCCGCCAAAGATCGAAAAACCTTTCCAGTTCCATACATTGTATCCGAGTACACATGGCAGGGAGAGTACAATGATCAGTACCAGATTAACGGCACAGGATTTCTGGCGGCTGCATCCGGTCAGTTCCATACCGCAGGAGATGATGTTCTCAAATACTGCCAGGATTGTGGAAAACGCTGCAAAAAACATAAACAAAAAGAACAGGCTTCCCCAGAGTCTGCCAAGCGGAATATGGTTAAAAATATTCGGCAGGGTGATAAAAATCAGGCTTGGTCCGGAAGTCTGGTCAACATGGAACGTAAAGCATGCCGGAAAAATGATAAGTCCGGAGGTGATAGCAACAAACGTATCCAGAATGGCAATATTTACCGATTCACCAAGCAGAGAGCGTTCCTTTCCGATATAACTTCCCAAAATTGCCATCGCGCCGATTCCAAGGCTTAACGTGAAAAATGCCTGGTTCATGGCACCCGTAATGGTTTTTGCAATACCGATCTGTTTCATCCGTTCAAAGTCCGGGATCAGATAAAAGGCAAGGCCTTCTTTTGCACCATCCATAAAAAAGCTGTTGATTGCCAGAATGATCATGATGATAAGCAAAGAAGTCATCATGACCTTTGTTACTTTTTCCAGACCGTTCTGCAGTCCACGGGAGCAGACAAATACGCCGGCGCAAACAACTACCACCATCCAGAAGCCCATGGTCAGAGGTTTGCTCAGCATTGTGGTAAACTGTCCGGAGACACCGTCGGCATCCAGTCCCTGAAACTGTCCGGTGACCGTCATATAAAAATAATGAAGCATCCAGCCGGTGACCGTTGTATAAAACATCATAAGAAGATAGCAGCCGATCAATGTGATAATCCCGTGGATATGCCATTTCTGTCCGGGTTTTTCCAGTGCATGGTAGGCTTTGACCGGACTTTTCTGGCTGGCACGCCCAACCGCAAATTCCATCGTCATGATCGGGAGTCCGAGAATAATCAGAAACAACAGATAAAACAGCACAAAGGCACCGCCTCCGCCCTGTCCGGCAGTGTATGGAAATTTCCATACGTTTCCGATTCCGATCGCACATCCGGCTGACAGGAGAATGAATCCCAGACGGGATTTTAATTTTTCTCGTTCTTCCATAAAATAATCCACCTTTTTGTAAACATTGTATAAAATACAAACGAAATTATACAATCTGTTGTGAGAAGTTTCAACCCTTTTTGACGAAATTTTACCAGGTATGTGTTGTATTTTTTTACAGATACTAGAGGAGAAGGTTGCGGAGTGTTCATGTTCTGCAATCAACAAGATTATCTTATGGAAAGAAAGAGGGTTAAACCATGGTTTTAACAGAAAAAGAGATGGCTACAATTGAGGATCTGCACACACAGGAACTTTCCTGCGTGGAGAAGTACAAACGTTACGGACAGGAAGCAAAGGACCCGGTGCTTCGGGATTTGTTTGCCGATCTGGAAAAAAAGGAGCAAAAGCATGTGGAGTCTCTGGAACAGGTCATGAAAGGCAGTGTCCCGTCCTGCAACGTCAATGACAGAGAGGGAAAAGAATATGCGCCGAAGGCAACCTATGATTCCATGACCAATCCAGAAGACAAGAAAAACGACAATTTCCTTGCCACGGACAGTATCGGTTCCGAAAAAATGGTGTCCGGGACCTATAATACCGATGTTTTTGCGTTTGGAGATTCCGATGTGCGCAAACTTCTGGCAGATATCCAGGTGGAAGAACAAAACCACGCGGAGATGCTCTATAAATATAAAACCGTAAACGGCATGGCATAGCCGTCATGTGGAGTGGATGTCCCAAAGCATCCACTCTTTTTGTTTTTACAAAAAGATTACAGAAACCGGATAGTATATCTTACATAACCCGTTTATTATAAGTCCTGTAATAAATCTTACAGATTTCACAAGGAGAACAAAAGAATTATGAGAAAAAATGTGATGAAACTTACAGCAGGAGTTCTCTCCACCGCTGTATTGGCAGGAATGTTTGCCACTGGTATCCCGACAAAGATTGCAGCAGCAACGGAACACTGGAATGATGCTTCCCGGGAGTCTACAGACTGGAGCAACTGGAAAAAGAACTGGGCTGCTTACAGCAGTGAGTATGAACATGTATCGCTGACTCCGGGTGCGGACGAGACAAAATTAAATTATGCATGGTACAGCAAAACGGCTGAGACTCCAAAGGTGAGAATTTCTACCAGACAGAATATGGATGGTGCGACAGAGTTCACCGGAGCGCAGACCGAAGCTGTGACCATAGATACCACAAAATATTTTTCCAATAAAGTAACCGTAAGCGGGCTCAAAGAAAATACCAGCTATTATTATCAGGTATTTCAGGATGGAAAGTGGCAGGATACACAAAACTATACCACACAGGCATTTGATGAATTTTCTTTCCTGTATGTCGGGGATCCGCAGATCGGGGCTTCCAAAGGCCAGACCAGCAGTGAGAGTGAAAAGATGGAAAATGCAGGAAATGTTGTAACTTCTGCACCGGAAAAAAATCTTGCTGCAAGAAATGACAGCTATAACTGGAACAACGTATTAAATGAAGCACTCGAAGATCATTCCGATGTAAGTTTTCTTGTGTCAGCAGGAGATCAGGTGAACTACGGAAGCAACGAGCGGGAATATGCAGGATATCTTGGGGCAGAGGCACTGACTTTCCTTCCGGTAGCAACGACCATTGGTAACCACGACAGTGTTTCGAATCAGTACAGCCTGCATTTTAATAATCCAAATGCTTTTTCCGATACCGATACCAATTATGTACAGGGAAAGACAAAGGCAGGAACCGATTACTATTATCGTTATGGAAATGTCCTGTTCATTGTTCTTGACACAAACAACTATAACTGTGCAACGCATGAGAATGTCATGAAAAAAGCAATCAATGAGAATAAAGATGCCAAATGGCGTATTGTGGTATTTCATCAGGATATTTACGGCAGTGGTTACGACCATTCCGATTCCGATGGTATGGTGCTTCGTACACAGCTTACTCCACTGATGGATAAGTATAAGATTGATGTGGTGATGCAGGGACATGATCATACCTATTCCAGAACCTTCCAGCTTGAGGGGGATGGAAAGGATCATACTTCTTACAGCACTTATGGATACAAATCTGTAGAGGAAGCTGAAAAAGACAGTGATTATCAGGCACAGAATAACTGCTATGAAATCGTAAACAAGACCGTTGGCGGAACCGTTACCAATCCGGAAGGAACCGTATATTTAGAAGCAAACTCTGCAACAGGTTCAAAATTCTATAACCTGATTGCTTCCAAACAGGATTATATTTCCGAGAGAAGCCAGACATGGACACCAACCTATTCGGTAGTAAAGGTAACTGACAAGAAGTTTTCTGTTACAACTTATGATGCAACAACCAGACAGAAGTTACAGGGATCAACAACCTATACGATTGTAAAAGATGCCGTAAAACAGACGGTACAGGCGAAGAACTCTTACAAGAAAAACGTAGGAGAAAAAGCCTTTTCCTTAAATGCAAAAGCCAAAACGGCGCTTACTTATACATCTTCCGACAAAAAGGTTGCAACTGTTGATAAAAACGGAAAAGTTACCGTAAAAAAGGCCGGAAAGGTTACAATTACGGTGAAGGCAGCAGCAACCAGCCAGTATCAGGCAGCAAGTAAAATAATTACAATTACTGTTACAAAGAAAGCAGTAAAGAAAGCAGCTAAATAACAATGAAGAAAAACTGGAAGAAATTTTTAGTAGGAACCCTGTGCCTTTTGGGGTTCCTGCTCTTGTTGGGAAAAGTAAATCAATTCGAAAAAGTACCTTTGATTTCCACGGAAGGCCAAAGTTACGAAAAAGCCATCGTGACAAAAATTACAAAGGATAATCTGGCGGAAGACGGGCAGCGTTATGGAACACAGGAAGTGCGTGTGCAGATAAAATCCGGAGCGCATACCGGAGAAGAACTGGATGCAGTGAATCCGAGTGGTTCTCTGTTTGGAATGGAAAACTGCCAGATTGGTTCGCACGTGATCGTAATCGTCAGTACGACAGGAGATAATAATGTAGTGACTGTCTACAGTAAGGATCGGACCGCAGCAATTTATCTGTTTGGTTTGTTTTTCTGTCTGATTGTCTGTGTCATTGGCGGAAAGAAAGGAATCAAAGCCATCGCGAGTCTGGTATTTACCGGCGTTTGTATCATCTATCTGATGTTTCCACTGATGTATCAGGGAGTATCACCAATTGGAATTACCATTGTAGTTGTTTTGTTATCAACACTATTAACGCTGTGGCTTTTAGGTAGGGTTTCCAAAAAAACAGCGTCTGCTGTAATCGGTACGGTCAGCGGCGTTATCATAGCAGCGATTGCGGCCATTCTGTTCGGTAAAGCTGCAGGCATCACTGGTTACAATGTGTCAGATATTGAAACCTTGAACTATGTTGCACAGAATACACATATAAAGATCGGGCAGCTTCTGTTTGCCGGAATTATCATAGCAGCACTTGGAGCAACGATGGATGTTGGAATGTCGATTGCCTCTACCATTCAGGAGCTGTATGACCGAAATCCCAAGCTGGGTGGGAAAGATCTGTTTGTATCCGGTATCCGTGTGGGGCGCGATATGATGGGAACGATGGCAAATACTCTGATTTTTGCTTATGTTGGGGGTGCATTATCTACCCTTGTGGTCAATTATGCATATAATTTAAGTTATAATCAGCTGATCAATTCCTATGTGATTGTCACGGAGATCATGCAGGGGCTTTCCGGAACGCTCGGTGTAGTTTTGACTGTACCGATTACAGCAGCAGCGGCAGCCTGGCTTGTCGGAAATAAAAAGATGACAAAAAAATCATTGGTGCAGCCGATCTATGATGATTCGGATCTGGAGAATGAGAAATATCTTTATGAAGGTACGGAATCGGACGAGGGATTGGATGAGGAATTTTAAATAATACATATTTGCAATTGGCAATGTCTGACAACGGGGACATATGCAGAAAAAAATGTAAGAAATGTCCCGACAGAATCGGAAAGTGGGACATATGCGGAGCAAATATAAGAAATGTCCCGTAGATTAGATCTGTTGGGACATATAGAGAAAAAAATTACAGTATGTCCCATATAATGTTGTTGAGGGGACATAACAATAAAGGAATCTTCTATAAGTCCCGCTGGGAAAGAGTGGCGGGACATAATCTGCAAGAAATGTTCTATAAGTCCCAAGAGGAAAGAAAAGTGGGACATAATCGATAAGTTAAATTCTATAAGTCTCAGAAGAAAAAAGGAGGGACATAATCTGTAAGAAATTTTCTATATGTCTCAACATAGGAAAATGCAAGGTCTAATCAGCAACCTGTCTTTTATATCGAAATAAAAATCATAAAATCATAAAATTTTCATAATCATGAAAGCTCCTATTGACATTTATTGAATTTACGCTATAATAAAATCAAACATATGAACAAGTGCTCATATGAAAGAGTAATAAAATGTAAAATGAAAAGTATGGAGGAAACCGGCTATGAAGAAGACTTACAAAATTGATGTGGATTGTGCAAACTGTGCAAATAAAATGGAGGAAGCAACAAAAGCAACTGCAGGAGTAAAGGATGCAACTGTAAACTTCATGACACTGAAGATGAACGTAGAATTTGAAGACGGTGCAGACGCAAAGTCTGTTATGCAGGACGTATTAAAGAACTGCAAAAAAGTAGAAGACGATTGTGAAATTTTCCTTTAATCCAAACATAAAGATGATGTCTAAGGCAGAAAGTCAGAAATCATTCCGGCAGACAGGAAAGGATTTCTGGCTTTTCCCATAGATATCAGACAGGAGGCTGCTATGAATAAAAAACAGAAAAAAGTATTAAAACGGATTATTTTATCTGCTATTTTAATAATTGCATTTGCGGTAGCAGGGAACTTTGTTTCCATTCCGAAGGTACTTGAATTTGTCCTTTATCTGATTCCATACCTTGTGATCGGTTATGATATTTTAAAAAAAGCCTGGAAAGGCATCTGCAACAAGCAGGTCTTTGACGAAAATTTTCTGATGGCAGTCGCAACCGTAGGTGCGATCGCGCTGGGAGATTATAAAGAGGGCGTTGCAGTTATGTTGTTCTACCAGATCGGAGAATTGTTCCAAAGCTATGCCGTTGGCAAAAGCCGCCGGAACATCAGCGATCTGATGGATATCCGTCCGGATTATGCAAATATCGAAAAAGACGGACAGATGGAAAAAGTTGATCCGGATGAGGTGGAGATCGGTACCGTGATTATCGTTCAGCCAGGAGAAAAAGTGCCGATTGATGGCGTGGTAGTAGAAGGACATTCTTCTTTAAATACCAGTGCCTTGACCGGAGAAAGTGTACCGCGTGAAGTGGCTGTTGGAGAAGAAATCGTCAGCGGATGTATTAACCTGTCCGGCTTGTTAAAGATCCGTACCACCCGTGAATTCGGGGAATCTACAGTGTCAAAAATCCTTGATCTGGTTGAAAATGCAAGCTCTAAAAAATCACGCTCCGAGAATTTTATTTCAAGATTTGCACACTATTATACCCCGGCAGTCTGCTACGGTGCACTGGCGCTTGCATTTCTGCCACCAATTGTAAGAATGCTTTTTATGGGACTTCCGGCAGAGTGGGGAACCTGGATTTACCGTGCCCTGACATTCCTTGTTATCAGTTGTCCGTGTGCGCTTGTCATTAGTATTCCACTGAGTTTCTTTGCCGGAATCGGAGGAGCCAGTGCCGCAGGTGTTCTTGTCAAAGGCTCCAACTATCTGGAGGCACTTGCAGCCACCAAAACCGTTGTATTTGATAAAACAGGCACGATCACACAGGGCGTATTTGAAGTCTGTGGAATCCACAGTGATACCTGTGACGCTGAGAGCTGCCCGGTAAAATCCGGACATCCGGTTTATACAAAAAAGGAAGAAGAATTGTTAGAATATGCGGCACTTGCCGAGTGTCACAGCACACACCCGATCAGTATCAGTTTGCAGAAAGCATATGGAAAGAAACTGGACATGGAGCGTGTGAGCGATGTGCAGGAAATTGGCGGACACGGAGTGATTGCCATAGTCGATGGGCATAAGGTTGCCGCCGGAAATAACAAGCTGATGAAAAAAGAAGGCATTGCTTACCGCGAGTGCAGTTGCACCGGAACGATCGTCCATCTTGCCATTGACGGAAACTATGCGGGGCATATTCTGATCGCAGATGTGATCAAACCACATGCCGCAGAGGCAATGCAGTCGCTTAAGCATTCCGGTGTGCAGCGTCTTGTGATGCTGACAGGAGACGATGACCGTGTGGCACAGCAGGTAGCAAAAGAAGTTGGTATTACGGAAGTTCATTCCCAGCTGCTTCCGGCAGATAAAGTGGCACGGGTGGAACAATTATTACAGAATAAGCCGGAGAAATCCACGGTTGCCTTTGTCGGGGATGGAATTAACGATGCACCGGTACTTTCCCGCGTGGATGTAGGTATCGCGATGGGGGCACTTGGATCGGATGCAGCGATTGAGGCTGCGGATATTGTCCTGATGGATGATGATCCGATCAAGATTTCCAAAGCAATAAGGATTGCCCGGAAATGTATGCGCATTGTATATGAAAATATTTACTTTGCAATCGGAATCAAACTGATCTGCCTGTTCCTCGGAACGATTGGTATTGCAAATATGTGGATGGCAATTTTTGCAGATGTCGGAGTTATGGTGATTGCAGTATTAAATGCGATCCGCGCATTGTTTGTAAAGAAGTTATAATGTTGCGGTTATCCATTTTCCGGCGGAGAGGAGAAACTCATGGAAAGAGAAAAGATAGAATGTTGCAGTGAGAACAAAGTACATCCGGATCTGTTGAAGATCGTCCATGATACGATGCCAGAAGAAACAGAATTGTATGATCTGGCAGAATTGTTCAAGGTATTTGGAGATTCTACCCGTATCCGGATTTTGTTTGTGTTGTTTGAAGCCGAAGTATGTGTCTGTGATCTGGCGGCAGTATTGTCGATGACGCAGTCTGCCATTTCCCATCAGCTTCGGATTTTAAAACAGAACAAACTGGTAAAAAGCCGCAGAGAGGGAAAATCTGTATTTTATTCGCTGGCGGATGAGCATGTAAGAAGAATCATTGCGCAGGGACGGGAACATATAGAAGAAGATATTATGTAAAAATTATCAGGCACGACAGGGACTTTCAAAAGGAAGTCCCTGTTTTTGGGTATCTTAATATTTGTTTAAATTTCTTTAAAGATTCGTATTTTTCGCTTTTTTATTGCTATAATTAGGAAGCACAGAAAAATAATTCTGTTGATAGCATAAAGAAAAAGGAAGAAAGGCGAATAAATTATGGAAACCTATGAAAGTGTAAAAAGTAATTCCGTACAGCCGGAAGAACCAAAGAAGAAAAAGAACGGGGCGTGGAAAGGAGTCGTTGCGGTGGTACTGGCAGCCGGTGTTGTAGGAAGTACCACGATTTCCGCATTTAATCTGGTAACTCTAAAATCCTACATAGCCGAGCAGAAGAAGGAAGAAAATCCGGAGACAACCGAAGATTATGTAAAAATTGCGGAAAATTATGAAATTAAACCAACAACAAATATTTCGGATGCTTACAAATCCGGAGACACTTCTAAGCTGACGGATAAAGAAAAAGAAACCCTTGATATGGCAAAAAAAGCGATCAAGGATATGAAGATCAAGGACAGCATGTCTGATTTTGAAAAAGAAAAGGCCGTGTATGACTGGATGACCAAAAAACTGCAGCAGGATTCCGGTGCCCTGACCGTTATTCCGAGTACACAGGAAGACTGTGATAATCCATATGGGGTGTTAAAATACCACAATGCCGTATGTGTCGGTTACGCGACGACATTCCGCATGTTCATGCAGATGATGGGAATTGAATGTAAAGTGGAACATAATACAGAAAAATTCCATAGCTGGGATGTGGTAAAAATTGACGGAGACTGGTACATTACCGATATTTATTCCGATGCAGGAAATGGAAATTATGCGAACTTTAATGTGACGGATGCCATGTATGGACAGTCCCAGAGCTGGGATCGCGATTACTTCCCGGCAGCCAGCTCATTAAAGTACAATATGGCATACCAGAACAAGAAAACAGTGGACAGTATATATGATCTGCCGAAAGCCTTGCGTGCTGCCATGGACAAAAAGCTTGGTGGGGTCATGGTTGCGTTTAAAGAGGATATTACAGAGGAAAAAGCGCAGGTGGCAAATGCCATAGCTTCTGCCATTGACAATTTCCTGATGTCCGGAAGCTATAAGGATATGCCATACAGTCTGGGAACTTACAACTGGATTCAGGATCCGGATGGAAAAGGATATTTATTTAATGTTACCATGCCGGGATATAACACGGACAATACAAGTCAGAATATCAGCGAGAAGGAGCAGCAGAAGATAGACAAGGCAGTTCAGAAAGCATTTGAAGGGCTGACTCCGATGAACAACGGTGATATGGGAGTGTCAACAGAAGAACAGATCATCGGTGGCGCAGATATGACGATGAATGAAGCCGCAGCAAACGGCGCAACATTCAGTACCGAGGAAGCAGTGGAGGAAAATTAATCGAATGGAAAAAATAAAAAAAGGCATTTGTCTGGTGTCTGTACTTACATTACTGATTGCGTGTGCCGGGTGCGGTTCTGGGAAAAACGCGCAAAATACGGTCAGTATGTATGACTTGCGTACAGCGATGGAGGCTGCAGATCCGGATCTTCCGGAGATGCTTAATGCAAGCAGTACAGAAAAAGATGCAGAGGACAATTTTTCCCATATTTCTGATATGGAATATAAAAAGGTAGACAGTTATTTTGTAAGTTATTCCTCGGATGGACACAAAGCAGATGAAATTGTTGTAATCGCGGTGAAAGATAAAGCAGATGTGGACGAGGCAAAAGAAAGTCTGACAAAGCATCAGCAGGATCGATATAATCTGCTGCAGTCCTATGAGCCAAAGCAGGTCAGCAGGATTCAGGACGGCTTGATCTTTACAGAAGGGCAGTATGCGGTGCTTATCATTACCAATCATAATGATGATGTGCGTAAAGCCTTTGAGGATGCTATCAAAAAATAATAACAAAAAGAACGGTTTCTGACGGTAAGTTGGGAACCGTTCTTTTTTATAAATGTATAAAATGGGCGGCACTGGTGTACAATTAATAAAAAATGCAACATTCTTTTATAGAATGTTGCATTTTATGTCACAAAAGCATTTTATTTTTGGCTTGAAAGGAGTAATTTTTATGGGAACAACACAACCGATCCGAAACCGACAGGAACTGCAGAATTTCAGTTCATACTACAAGCAGGTAAAACCGCATCTGCGAAATTATACTTTAGTTGTATTGGGATTAAACACTGCACTGAGAATCAGCGATCTATTAAATCTTCGCTGGAGAAGTGTCTATGATTTTAAAAAGAACTGTTTTCGGGATCACCTTTTGATATGGGAACATAAAACAGGAAAAAGAAATTATATTGCGATAAACCAGAACGCGAAAAATGCCCTGTATCTATATTTTATGGAAAAGAATCCTGATCCGGAAGAATATGTTTTCTCCAAACGGACAAACCCTTATAAACCGCTCAGCCGTTCACAGGCTTACCGCATCATAAAAGAAGACGCAGCACACACAACAAGTGACGAATCCATCAGCTGTCATTCTCTCCGGAAAACCTTTGGCTACTATGCGTGGCAGGAAGGCATCCAGCCAGCACTTTTAATGAATGTCTTTAACCATTCTTCGTTTCATATCACGAAACGTTACCTTGGAATTGAACAGGACGAAAAGGATCTTGTTTATCTGAATATTAATCTGTAAAACGTTCGGGGAATGCTTTGTTGCGATACCCTATACAAAGCGTTCTCTTTCATAAAATGTTTGACTTTTATCATAAAATGCGTTATTCTATTTTCAATAAATATCTATATTCCAAATCTGATGCCAGAGCATTGTTGCCAGAAAAGGCAGCACGCAGCAATCATGGGGAGCATTTCGCTCATAAATCACAATTGGAATTAAAATTTCATAAACGTGTCATAGCAGAGCTGTTTCTTATTTTTTCATATTGTAAAAACAGACGTTTATGATATATACTAAAGGAAAGGCAGGATACCACATGGAGAAATCTGACATTCTGACAGCTTCACTGCCAGATGCCAACGATGAAGCAACCGATCACAGCACCATTTTTGATGATGTTTTCCGAACAATTGCTCAGAAAATGCCACAGCTTCTGATTCCTCTGATCAATGAAGTATTCCACACTTCTTACAGTGAAGAAGAACATTTTGAACAGTTGCGGAACGAACATTATGAAAAATATGGCACTGTGATTACAGATTCTATTATCCAGATTGGCAATCACATTTATCATCTGGAATGCCAGTCCTCGAAAGACAAAACGATGGTTATACGAATGTTCGAGTATGATATTTCGATTGCGATCGAGCACGCTTCTTATGAAAATGACGAAATCTGGGAAATTGAATTTCCACAGTCCTGCGTTCTCTATATCCGTAACCACCGTGATCTCCCCGACTATCACGAAGCGGTCGTGAAGTTTGCGGATGGACAAAAAATGCGCTACCGTGTTCCAATTTTACAGGCAAAAAAGTATACCGTTGACCGCATTTTTGAGAAACGGCTGCTGATTTTGCTACCGTATCATATTTTACGGTATGAGCACTTTTTGAAGCACAACGGGATGGATACCAGAAAGTTACAACAATTGTTAGCTGATTTCCGTGAAATTAACCGAAGACTTGAAGAAACAGCAGAAAAAGAAAATAAATCACATCTTTATATGGATATGATTGTTCTGATTGAACAGATTGCAGATTATATCATTCCAAAAAACAATACCATTAGGAAAGGATTGGGTGATGTTATGGGTGGCAAGATTTTAAAATTACAGTCGGAGGAATTGCTGGAACTAGGGGAAGCTCGTGGAAAAGCAAAAGGCAGACTTGAAGGCAAACGCGAAGAAAGACTCGATGCAATTCAAAATATGATGGATCTTGGATTGACAAAAGAACAAATTTTAAGAAAATATTCTCTTGAGGAATATGAGGCAGCATTGCGTTCTATGCCAGCAAAAATATAACCGAAAAGAAAATTTTAAATATTTTCTTTTCAGGGGTTAAGGAATGCTTCCATCGTCCGATATATTAGGTGTAGATAAAAATGCAACATTCTATAAAACATTGTCGCATTTTTGAAATAAAAAGAAAAGAAGCATTTTATAAAAATGCAGATGCGTAAGAAAATGCGCAGGACATACCCGAGGAAACAGGGTATGGAATACATACATGGAGGTAACAAAATGCTGAAACTTTCATTGAAACAGGGGCAATATGTAAACATTGGTGATAACATCCGTGTGGTCTATGTAGGTGGTTCAGGAAATCACGCAAGGCTGCTCATTGATGCTCCGAGGGAACTTAATATTGCCAGAAGTACCACGGAAGAAAATCCGGCACGAAAGAGAGAAACCTATTATGCAGAGCCTGGTATTTCCAGAGAGGCACAGCAGGAGATTAAACGAATTCTGTGGAATGAGCGGATGAAAGCAGAAGCAAAAAAAGATGCAGAGAGTTTAAAAGATAAATTTAACGCTTAGCATCACACAAACATTTGGTAATAAGCGGGGCACACCCGGGACGCTTCGCTTATTGCGGTATATCGTAAGGTGTACGGCAGAATATACAAGGTTGCAAAGCATCTCAGATGCTTGTGACGCACCGCGGACGTGGTGCAATAAGAAACAACCTCAGGAAAAGGATTTCCAGAGGAAAAGACATAATACCCCGCAAAGCGGGAGTTCAAGGAGGATTCTATTATGAGTATGGTAGTACAACACAACATGCAGGCAGCAAACGCAAACAGAATGCTTGGTATCACATCCGGAGCACAGGCTAAGTCAACCGAGAAGTTATCTTCTGGTTACAAGATCAACCGTGCAGCAGATGATGCAGCAGGACTTACCATTTCCGAGAAGATGAGAAAGCAGATCCGCGGACTGGACAAGGCATCTTCTAATGCACAGGACGGTGTATCTTCTGTACAGACCGCTGAAGGTGCTTTAACAGAAGTTCACAGCATGTTACAGCGTATGAATGAGCTTGCAGTTCAGGCAGCAAACGGTACAAACTCTAAGGATACAGACCGTAAGGCTATCCAGGATGAGATTGACCAGTTAAATACAGAGATCGACCGTGTTGCTGAGACAACCAAATTCAATGAGATTTACCTGTTAAAGGGTGATGACGGTGAGAAGACTGTTAATATGAAGGCACATGATGCCGGATTAAAAGGAACTCTTACCGATAATGGTGATGGAACAGCTACATTTAAAATGGATACATTAAACGCTGGTGATACAGTAAGTATCGGTGGAAAGAATTATACCATTGGTGGTGTAGCGGCAGATGTAACTGATATGTTAACAAAAGCTGGAATTACAGATGCTGCTGGTAATAAAGTTACAATCAATGGAAAAGAGTATACTTATTGCGAAAATGCTTCTGATGGTAAGACAGCACTTACCAATAAAGGATATTATGAAACCGCACCGGATGCAGCAAATGTAGCAACAGCAAAACCAGCTTATGCGAATAGTGCAGCAATTGCCGCAGCTAAGAGTGCAACAATTTCTGTAGGAACCAAGTCCATTACTACAATTGATGATACTAAAGCAGATGGTATTGATGACAACGATACTTCTGTTATCACAAAGCAGAAAGCATATGAGCTTGCAGGAAAAGAATTACTTGCTGCAAACCAGATCGGTGATACCGAGGGAAATGCTGAAGTGAAAAATGGTGATAAATCTAATTTGGCATTTGATGCTGGTGATGGAACATTTAATATTAAAGTTGGTCAGGCAAAAGTTGCCAACACATTAAGCTTCAGTCTCCATGTAGGTGCAGATGCTGACATGACAAACAAGATCACAGTCGACATTGAGACTATGAACTCTGCAAACCTTGGAATCAAGGGCTTAAACGTAACGGACAAGAACGGTTCCGCAGCAACCTACGCAATCGATGCTATTTCCGATGCAATTTCTAAGGTTTCTTCCCAGAGATCTGCACTCGGTGCTGTACAGAACAGATTAGAGCATACCATCGACAACCTGGATAATATTTCCGAGAATACATCTTCTGCTGAGTCTCGTATCCGTGATACAGATATGGCAAAAGAGATGGTAAACTACAGCAAGAACAACATTCTTGCACAGGCTGGACAGTCTATGCTTGCACAGGCTAATCAGTCTAATCAGGGTGTACTTTCTCTGTTACAGTAATTTCATAATGAACCATTGACTAATAGGGAACTCTTTTGGGGTTCCCTATTCTTTTAAGGAAAAAAGGGAGTATGAAGGGTGATGGTTATAAATCAAAAGTTTTTTGGTGCAGATAGTATTTTTTCTATTATTACTACGGTAGTAATGGTGTTTGTTAGCATATTTACCGCAGGAAGTGCAATTTGTATTGCCTGGACGCAAAGAAAAAATGGAAAAAGAAATCATTTAAATAATTTATCTGTAGAATTTGTTACGGATTTTATCCAACCTCTGGAAGAGTATGAGGTATCTATAAAAAATAAATTTGAAGTATTACATGATCTGGACACGGATAAAGAAAGAGTAAAAGTTATGATAGGTGCATTAGGAAATATCAATGTTCATACGGAGTTTCTCTATTGGGAACAGCATAAAGGAGATATTGAAAATGCATTGAAGAAAAAAGAAAATGATAAAAATGTTGGAGAGGAATTCTCAAATATTTATGAGTTTGTAAAAGCTGCAAGAAAGTTTAAATCGGATATTAATAATATGCAAAAAGAAATGAGTCATTTTCTTGAAGGTGACGAGACACCAAAAGGACATAAATTTGATGAGGATGATATAAAAAATACTGGTGGTACATTGATTGATAATATGTTGAAAATAACAAAAAAATTACCCCGGGAGTTAAAAATTAATGAAGTACTTAATGAGATGAAAAATAATAGAGGAATGTAATACATATGAGAGGAAAAACTAAGGAAAGCCATTATCTTATTACAAAATTATTTGCAACGGATTACTTTTATTTTTATTGTAAGCCATTGCTTTTTTTTACATATTTTTTCCCATATCAAATTTCAAAGAATGGACAATTTTCTACTTATGAAGAGTTTGAATATGAAAAGAAAATGAATGATATTCGGGAAGAAAAATTTGGAAAGTACGGAAACTATGCATCACAGGGGTTTGGAAATATAGCTTTTTATAAACCATGTGTTACATTTCAATATTTTTATAATAAATTGTGTTTGTATCAAAAAGAAAAAAATAAATTTTTTTGTATTCGGGAAGATGGAATTCAGGATATAGAAGATAATATTATGAAGGAAGATTTGAAATATATTCTTAAAGATAAAAAACTTTTGCTGAAAAAGAACATGTTTATTCCGAATGGAGTTAAAGAAATATTATTGTTGCAATTAGAAAAATATGAGAATAAATATGTATTGTCAGAATTATTGTATTATATTGTATCGGAAAATCATATGCTTCCAGATATTGATGCAGAACGATTAAAGCAGCATCAGAAACAATTTTCAGATAAAAAAGATGAATTTAGGCTTAATATTTGCATGAATTTACGGGAAAAGATGGATGAAGACAGAAAAAATCTTGTGGAAAAACTGGTACATGCGAAGGCAATTCAAATGGTTTGCATAAATGGAAACAGTTTATTGAAAAAAAACGAACAAAATATAACACTATTGGAGGAGATTATTGAACAAAAGAAAAAGAATAACGAAAAGAATTTAAATTTAGAAATTATTATTGAAAAACCAGAGAGCAAAGCAGAATTGGATGCATGTAAATTTAAGGAAAATTTTGAGCATAGATATATAGTAAAAAAACAGTTGATTCAGCGTACAATTACGTTTCTTGAGCAAATATCAAAGAAAGTTGCAAAAAGACATATACATGTAAAAATGACAGAAGTTGTATTACCATATGCAATTATGATTGTAAAATTTGAAGAAAAAGAAATGGACTATATGAAAATTGACTTATATTCTCCTTATATAATAGAAAAAAAAGAAAGACCAAGTTTTTATATATTTCGCAATATGCAAGAGAATTTGTATCAGCATTTCCAAAATGTTTTTTATAATATATGGAATGATGATGTTAATTCTGTATTTTTAATTGGAGAAGAAAATGATTAGTGAAAAAAAATATTATGACTTTTTGTATGAAAATTTTTTAGTAAAAAATAAGGAGCAATGGGAAAAAGCTAATTTATGGTGTGAGAATCATACTTTTTGTAAAATGGATGAAGAGACAGAAAAGCTTCTTGAGTTATTGAACGGAATAGAAAAAAAATATGAGTTTAATTTGCAAAGAATGTGCAGAAATAATTTTGAACTTTTATCATTGTATCAAATAGAGTTTCTTGGCCAAATAAAAAAGAGGCAAAGAAGTATCGGATTGAAATTTTTGATAGTTTGTTGTTTAGCGGATAAAATATTGGATTCTAAGCGTTTTTGCACAGAGGAGCAGCAAAAAATTATAAATTTGTTAACAATGGAAAGAAGGAGGCAGGAAGCTTCTTTTTTTGAATTGGGTGAATTATTAGAGGAGATTGATCATTATATAGAGGAATATGAAAATACAGAATTAAAGGAAAAAATTTTAAAATTAATATCAGATGCTTTTACATCCGAACAATATATGTGGAGACATTTGTTACTGGAAAAGGAAGCTTTTAATCAAAAAGTGATAGGGCTATTGACAGATAAATCTGTTAAATTTGAAAAGGCTGTTTTACTACTTTCGTTAAAAGAAGAAATGTCGAAAGCAGCGATTGAGGCAGCAGATCTTATCGGAAAAATTAGCTGGCTTACAGATGATTTGTGTGACTTTATATCAGACATTCGGGAACAACGAAAAAATTCACTCTTATATTTTGAAATGCCGGATGAAGAGATGGATCTTGAATATAGAGCGGAAATGGCATTGGAACATATGAGTAATCATATAAGAAGACTTGAAGATTATTTAAAAAAATTAGAAATAATAGCACCGGGTGATTTGTATTTTTATATTATAAATATGGTAAAAAGGTGGTTTGCGGACATTGAGGATTATGAAAAAGAAAATAAATAGATTTTTCAAGTAAAATTCATGAGCAAACAGATTTTTTACTGGTAGGAAGATAGGGAGGATTATTATATGATTTATTTGTAAATATCTGAAGCAAAGGAGGAAAGTGCTATGCAGGAAAAAAAGATTTATTCAGAAAAGTTGGGAAAAGATATATCAATTTCACAGTGTGTAAATGAAAATGAGAGTCGTATTATCATGGAAGATGTGGACTGTTCCATGGTAGGGTGGACACATAATGGTTGGAACAATGATAATGGTGGGGCAAGTAGTTGGTAAAAATATGAGTCGACGGTCAGAAATAAATTTCTGACCGTTATGGCTTTATGGAGGAAAGATGAAAAACGGTGTATATGTTGCAATTTGTTATATATGCAATGAAAAATGTAGTTTTTGTCCTTGTACAAAAAGGGAAAAATTAGAACAGAAAATTGTAAATGTCAATTCTCTGTTTTTTTTATTTAAACAATTACAGGAACAACATTGTATGCAGATAACAATTTCAGGTGGGGAACCAACACTTCATCCAAATTTTATTGAAATTATATCTTTTGCACAAAAATGCGGAATGTATGTTACGGTTTTAAGTAATGGAGAAAATTTTGCAAATAATGCTTTTGTAAATGAAATAAAAAAATGTATAGATATAACAAAATTACGTATAATTACAACTTTACATAGTTCGATTCCAGAGAAACATGAATTGGTAAATAAAAGCAAAGGAAGTTTTCATAAAAGTGTTGCTGGTCTGAAAAATATGTATGAACTGGGGGCAAAGATTGAAATTAAGCATTGTATTACAAAAGAAAATATAAGACAACTGGAACAATTTTATTTGTATTGTGACAATGAATTTCCTGAAAATGTAAATATACAATTTTGTGGAATTGATTATGTTGGTATAGAGAAAAAACAATTGGAAAAAGCTTTTTTATCATCCGAAGATATAAAAGAACAATTGGAAAATACATTTGATCTATATTTAAATAAAAGGAAACATGGAAGTAAAAGGCATCTGTATGCAATTAATATTCCTTTGTGTGCCTGTGATGTGTATTATTGGAAATTAATGTCTTTAAAAAAAGATATAGTGTATGAGGGATATGCAGATCCATATAGTAATAACCTGATGGAGGCAGAAAGAAATGTTGCTGTCAGTGAAAAATATTGTCGGGAATGCAAAGCATATGAAATCTGTAATGGAACCTACAAGACAGCATTTGATTATTTTGGAGAACGGCTTGTGAAGCCATATTTATAAGATGAAAAAAACACAAATTTTATGGAATGAAAGTAAAAAAAATATGTTGAGTATATCTCCTTACGCGAATATATTTGTTGATCGTCAAGGAAGAATTTTTTGTTATCGTGAGACTTTGGAAAAAAATATTATGATATCAGGTATGGATTATAAGTGTGCAAATGAACTGGTAGAATATTTATCAGTTCCAATCACAGAAGATGAATTGAGAATAAAAATAATAAAATTACTGGGTAAGGATGCAGATGAAATACTTGAATTAATGATATCACAGGAGTTAATTGAAAAATGCGGATAGAGTATATACAATCATTTCAAATAGATAAAAATGTTACATTTACAGGAGCTATGGTTGCCATTGAAGGTACGAAAGCATTTATGATTCAAAAGTGTGGATATATTCTTTTAACAGATATCACTGTCATAAATGTTTTACAATGTAAAACTGTTCCGGAATATTTATACAGAATATTAAAAAGTCGAAAATTTCTTATAGGTTCAAATATTAAAGAAAGTAAAGAAAAAGAGATAGAAGTTCGACCAGAGTTTTTTATGATTGATATGACAAATAAATGTAATTTAAGATGTAATTATTGCTTGAGAAATTTGGAACAAGAAGAAAATTGTATTTCAACAGAAAAATTACGGGATATTGGAAAATTTATTACAACGTATTGTGACGAATATAAAATTGCAAATATCAGCGTACAGGCATGGGGAGGAGAACCTTTGTTAGAAAAGAATAAAATAATTGCACTAACAAAGTTTATAACTCCCCAAAAAACCAAAGTACATTATTCAATTGAAACAAATGCAACATTATTAACTAATGATGTTATAGAGGAACTTTATAAAAATCATATAGGTATTGGAATTAGTATTGATGGGGATAGAAAATGTCATGATTTACAGAGAACATTTGTCTCAGGTAAAGGCAGCTATGATACTGTAAAAAAAAATCTTTTGCAAGCACAAAGGTACTATAAAAATAAAATAGGTACAATTACTACTATAACAAAACAAACTGCTGTACATATCGAAAAAATAATTGAACATTTGGTTTTGGACTTACACATAAGTAATATAAAATTAAATTTTGTGCATGCAAGTACATACACACATGGACAAAATCAATGTTTGAATACGCAGGAAATTGCGGATACAGAACTTCGTATTTTATATAAAATTATTGAATTGCAGGAGCGTGGTTATGATGTAATGGAACACAATATATTTATTAAGTTGAAAAACCTGTTGTTTCGCGAATATGCGGATATATGTCTTTCTTGTGGTTGTTGTGGTGGGAAAAAAATGATTGTATTTGATATGGATGGAAATATTTATCCATGTGAATTAACGGATGATGCAAGTTTTGTGATTGGAAGCATATATAAGAAAGAGTCATTAATAGAACAAATTAAAATGACAATTGATAAAGATAAGGCTTTTTTTAAGATGAAAAAAGCAGTCGAGTGTGAAAAGTGTTACTGGAAATTTTTTTGCAGAGGTGGATGTACAGTTCGGGCATTGAGTGAAAAAAGACAAATGGAAGTTATAGATATTGATCATATTGAATGTGCTATTAATCAGGTGTTATATCCAGCACTTATGGAATTAGTTTTAAGAAAACCACATATTGTTAATCAAATGCTGGGAGAGGATTTGTTAGTAGATGAATAAGAATAAGGACATTTTGCTGGATATTTTAGAAAAGAACTGGGAACCAGAACAGATATATAATATGTTTCCCAACCCTTCTCCTTGGAAAAATGAAATAGAGCAGGAAAAAACAGGATACTGTTGGCTTATTACTGAATTACATGCATTAATGTATTTTATGAGTAAAAAGTATGGGACGAAAGATATATATTTTTCATTAACAGATTTGATAGTTTTTGATAAAGTGGAAAAAGCAAATTGTTTTTTTGAAAAAGTATATAAGACAAGAAGATTGCCTACAACAAATGAGGAAGTAACATACATTTTGACAAATGCTATGTCCGATAGAGGACATTGGGAAATGTCCGTAAACTTAATAAAAAAATATGGACTTGTTCCGATAGAAAAAAAAGAGTGTGAAAAAAATAATTTGCGTACAGGTGAAATTAATGCTGTTTTAGCCTTCTTAATGAGATATTATGCTTCCATTATTCGAGATAGGGAAAAGGTAAAAAAAATAAATGATTTTTTACAAATAAAAGAAATTGCAATGAAAAAAATAAAAGAGATTCTTTATACATATATTAAAAAACCAAAGGGAAAAATTCAAATTCCGGCTTATATAAAAAAGAAAGAAAAAAGTTGGATATCGCCGAAAGAATTTTATGATCGATATGTTTGTTTTCCATTTGATGATTATGCATGTTTTTTTGTGGGAGCAAATGAACAAGATAGCGTTATTAAAGTTTCTTTGAAATCGTTGGGAAATATATACGAAAATGGTTCATTAACTTTTTGGAAAATATCCTCCGATGTAATGTATAATGGAATATATAAACAGCTACAACAAGGAGATACTTGTTGGATAGGATTGGATGGAGGTAAATTTTTATTTAGAGATAGTGGAATTTATGATGATAGTGTTTTTAATATAAAAGAAATATTAGGATATGATGTACAATTGAATTCTGAAATGATTTCCTTGTATAGAATGGCGAAAACGACACATTCTATGTTACTATTCGATATGGCTTCTGGAGAATGTGGAAAATGGTGGAGAGCACAAAATAATATTGAAAATTATGAAACACATAATGAAAATTTTTTCATATCCGATAGTTGGTTGAAAAAATATGTATTTATAGCTGTTTTAAATAAAAAAAATATTAATATGGATGTATTTAAACATGTGTTTTTAGAACCATGGAAAATTTTATAACATGTAAATATATTTCATTGGTTATGTTATTTGAAAAGGTAAAAATGTCAGTTGAGGTGGAAATGTTTACCTTGATTATTTTCCATAAGATTAAAGAAAATATCAGATCTGATAACAAAGAATGGATTCAGGCACATACAACAGCTGATAAGACTTTGTATGCGCCTGTTTTTGATTCTGCCCGTTGGTAAAAAAAGCAATTCTGTGAATACTTTTGTGATATAATTTATGCTTTTACAGACATAGACCGCAATGCCTCGTCATATTCCTCTGGAGAATATTTTCTTAAAATCTGTTCTCTGGTTAAACCAAGATCAATCATATTTTGAATTGCATCAATTTTGGCTTCATGTAGTCCGGTAAGCCGGCCTCTGGCTTCCCCCCTGGCTTCCCCTCGAGCTTCTCCAAGCTCTAACAACTCTTCAGAGCGTAATTTCAAAATCTTACCACCCATAATCTCACCCAATCCTTTCCTGATCTCATTATTTTCCGGAATAATATAATCCGCAATCTCCTCAATCAAAACAATCATATCCATATAAAGATGTGACTTTTGTTCCTTCTCAGATGTTTCCTCCAGCTTTCGGTTGATCTCCCGGAAATCATCAAGCAGATGCTGCACTTTCTTTAAATCCGTTCCGTTATGCTTCAAAAAATGCTCATACCGTAAGATATGATATGGAAGCAGAATCAGCAGCCGTTTTTCAAAGATCCGATTCACGGTGTACTTTTTTGCCTGTAAAATCGGAACGCGGTAGAGCACTTTCTGTCCGTCCGAAAATTTCACAATCGCTTCGTGAAAATCCGGAAGTGAACGGTGATTGCGGATGTAAAGCACGCACGACTGCGGAAATTCAATTTCCCAGACCGCATGCTCAGCAAAAGAAGCATGCTCAAGCGCAATGGAAATGTCGTACTCAAACATCCGGATGACCATCGTTTCATCTTTGGTGGACTGGCACTCCAGATGATAAATGTGGCTGCCGATCCGGATAATGGAGTCCGTGACCACGGTTCCGAATTTTTCATAGTGTTCATTCCGTAGCTGTTCAAAGGGTTCCTTCTCACTGTAGGAAGTGTGGAAAACTTCATTGATCAGCGGAATAAGAAGCTGTGGCATCTTTTGTGCAATTGTCCGGAACACATCATCAAAAATAGTGCTGTGTTCTGTCGTGTTTTCTGTGTTGGCATCTGGTAACGTGTTTACCGAAATGTCAGTGTTCCCCATGTAATGTCCTGCCTTTCCTTTAGTATATATCATAAGCATCTGTTTTTACAATATGGAAAGTGTAAGAAACAGAAGCGGTTATGATCAAACGTATGAAATTGTAATTATAATGGTAATTTGAACGAATGTTCTTTCATGAATGCTATGAGATATAATTAAAATACATCTCATAGCATAGAAATAAGAAAAATACAGTTATAGACGGATTAAGTCATGCTTTTACCGACATAGAATTTATCGCCTCTTCATATTCCTCAGGAGAATATTTTCTTAAAATCTGTTCTCTGGTTAAACCAAGATCAATCATATTTTGAATTGCATCAATTTTGGCTTCATGTAGTCCGGTAAGCCTGCCTCTGGCTTCCCCTCGAGCTTCCCCTCTGGCTTCCCCTCGAGCTTCTCCAAGCTCCAACAACTCTTCAGAGCGTAATTTCAAAATCTTACCACCCATAATCTCACCCAATCCTTTCCTGATCTGATTATCCTCTGGAATAATATAATCCGCAATCTCCTCGATTAAAACAATCATATCCATATAAAGATGTGACTTTTGTTCCTTCTCAGATGTTTCCTCTAACTTTCGGTTGACCTTCCGGAAATCGTCGAGCAGATGCTGCACTCTCTTTAAATCCGTTCCGTTGTGCTTCAAAAAGTGTTCATACCGTAAGATATGATATGGAAGTAAAATCAGCAGCCGTTTTTCAAAAATCCGATCGACTGTGTATTTCTTTGCCTGTATGATCGGAACGCGGTAACGAATTTTCTGACCGTCCGCAAACTTCACAATCGCTTCGTGAAAATCCGGAAGTGAACGGTGATTGCGGATATAAAGTACACATGACTGCGGAAATTCAATTTCCCAGATATCATTTGATTCAAAAGAAGCGTGCTCAATAGCAATTGAAATATCATATTCAAACATGCGTATGACCATCGTTTTGTCTTTTGAGGACTGGCACTCCAGATGATAAATATGGTTGCCGATCCGGATAATGGAATCCGTGACCACAGTTCCAAATTTTTCATAATGTTCGTTCCGCAACTGTTCAAAATGATCCTTATCGCTGTAGGAAGTGTGGAAAACTTCGTTAATCAGCGGAATAAGAAGCTGCGGCATTTTCTGTGCGATTGTCCGGAATACATCATCAAAAATAGTGCTGTGTTCTGTAGTGTTTTTCTCGTTGGCATCTGACAGCGGAGCTGTCACAATGTCAGTGTTCCCCATGTAGTATCCTGCCTTTCCTTTAGTATATATCAAAACAACATAGTTTTACAACCGAAAAAAACGGGAAAACAGAGTCGTTTTTGATCCTGTATTCAATTAAAATTCCAGTGGATAAACGGGCGAACAACCCATCAGATTTGGAATTATATGTGTTTATTGAAATTAGAATAACGTATTTCCATATAGAAGTCAAATGTTTTATAAAATAGAATGCTTGACAGGTGAAGTGTAATATGATTTTTCCTGATTCCCGATAAAAAATGGAAAAGACGCATCAGTGGGTGAAAGAAGAATATTTATACTTTGGGGATATGAAGTATGAGAAATGGGACATATGAGAAAAAAGTAGTATATTATGTCCTGTTTTTTCTTCTATATGTCCCATTTGATTCCGTGGACAGATTTTTACACGGAACAAGAACGTTAGATCTTCATTGTAAGCTGAATCCGTTGCTTTTTCACATCCACACTCAGAACTTTCACTTCCACGATATCCCCGACGCTGACGACTTCCAGCGGATGCTTGATAAAGCGGTCACACATCTGCGAGATATGTACCAGACCATCCTGATGGACTCCGATATCCACAAAGGCACCGAAATCAATGACATTTCGCACGGTTCCCTTCAATACCATGCCTGGAGTCAGATCTTTGATCTCGAGCACGTCACTGCGCAGGATTGGTTTTGGCATATCCTCACGCGGATCACGGGCAGGTGTTTCCAATTCCTTTACGATATCCCGGAGAGTCAGTTCGCCGATTTCCAGATCCTGTGCAAGCTTTTTGTAATCCCGGACTTTTTTCGAGATCCCGGCAACATTGCGGTCTGTCACATCCGAAAGCGTATAGCCGAGTGTTTCCAGCAGCTGTTTCGTGGCTGCGTAGGATTCCGGGTGTACACCGGTGGTATCCAGAGGGTTTTTTCCGTCACTGATGCGCATGAAGCCGGCACACTGTTCATAGGCTTTTGGTCCAAGCTTGGCTACTTTCAGAAGCTGGGAACGGGAGGCAAATTTTCCGTTTTCTTCGCGGTAGACCACAATATTTTTGGCAATGGCTTTGCTCACACCGGAGACATATTCCAGCAGGGAAGCAGAAGCGGTATTTAAGTCCACACCGACACGGTTTACGCAGTCTTCCACGACATGATCCAGCGCTTCGGTCAGTTTCTTCTGGTTCATGTCATGCTGGTACTGTCCGACACCAATGGATTTCGGGTCGATTTTTACCAGCTCTGCGAGTGGGTCCTGCAGGCGGCGCGCCATGGATGCCGCACTTCGCTGTCCGACATCAAACTGCGGAAACTCTTCGGTCGCCAGCTTGCTGGCAGAGTATACGGAGGCACCGGCTTCGTTTACAATGATGTACTGTACGGTTTCCGGAATCTCTTTGAGAAGCTGTACGATGATCTGTTCGGATTCGCGGGAAGCAGTACCGTTTCCCAGAGAGATTAATGTAATATGGTATTTGGAAATCAGTTTTTTCAGTACCGCTTTGGCTTCGTCCACGCGGTTTTGCGGGGCAGTCGGATAGATCACGGTAGTATCAAGTACTTTTCCGGTCGGATCCACCACAGCGAGCTTGCATCCGGTACGGAATGCCGGATCCCAGCCGAGTACAACCTGACCGGCGATTGGAGGTTGCATCAGAAGCTGTTCTAAGTTTTTGCCGAATACACGGATGGCACCGTCTTCGGCTTTTTCGAACAGATCGTTTCGGATTTCGCGCTCAATGGCAGGTGCAATCAGCCGGTTGTAAGCATCCTCTGTAACTTCATGCAGTACAGCTGCTGTGGGAGCAGAAGGTGCGGTGATGAGTTTACGGTCGAGATAGGAAAGAATCCGGTCCACGGGTGCATCAATTTTTACTGTGAGGAATTTCTCTTTTTCTCCGCGGCTGATGGCAAGAATCCGGTGTCCGGCAAGCTTTGAAAGACTTTCGCTGAATTCATAATACATCTCATAGACGGATTCGGCTTCGGGATCTTTTGCAGCGGATAAAAGCTGTCCGTGCTTCATAGTCAGTTCCCGGATATGGGTACGGAAATCGGCATTGTCGGAGACCGACTCTGCAAGGATATCTTTTGCACCGTTTAAGGCATCTTCTGCGGTGTTGACTTCTTTTTCCGGATTGATATATTTTTTGGCTTCTTCTAGAGGAGTCTCTGTCATTTTCTGTAAAAGGATCAGGTTGGCCAGTGGCTCTAATCCTTTTTCCTTTGCGATCGTTGCACGGGTACGGCGCTTCGGACGGTACGGGCGGTATAGATCATCCACGGCTACCTGTGTTTCGGCCGCGAGAATCTGTGCACGCAGTTCCTCCGTCAGTTTTCCCTGTTCTTCAATGGAGGCCAGTACGGTCTGTTTTTTGTCCTCCAGATTTCGCAGATACACCAGACGGTCATAAAGGTTTCGCAAGATTTCATCACTCAGTGCACCGGTAGCTTCTTTCCGGTAACGTGCGATAAAGGGAATCGTGCATCCTTCATCAATGAGTTTCACAGCAGCGGCTGCCTGTTCCCTGCGTATGCCGAGTTCTTCCGCAATTTTTGTATTAATATCCATAAATTTTCCCCTTAATAGTCCTTTCCTGTCAAATAATACTTTCCCTATTATATATGAAATGTTACAATAAAAGCAATCCTAAAAAGAAAGGAAAACGTATTATGGATATGTATGGATCATCTTATCAACCAAATCCGAATCAGCCGTATCGCAGCCGGAGATCTGCACGCATGGAGGCAGCTTCCCTGATACTTGGATCAATTGCATTACTAAGCTGCACCTGTCTGTATCTTGCTGTGCCGTGTGGGGCGCTGGCGGTTATTTTTGCAACACTTTCCCGCGGAGGCATGATGTCCTATACTTCGAAAGCACAGATCGGAATGATCCTGGGGATCATTGCATTAATTGCAACAATTGTACTGTATGCATCCGTTCTGGGGTATGCCATCCATCAGTATGGAAGTATCGATGGATTTTTAAAGGCCTATTCTGATATGCAGGGCATGGATTATAATGAACTGATGAAGCAGTTTATGGCAAAATAAAAAGATTGTTGCATCTGCATAGCCATGCTATAATGAGAAAAGCAATCAGTTACAGAAACGGAGTATAAACAAATGAACCTACCTTGCAAAGAATTAAAACGAATCGCAAGAGACAATTTAAATGGAAATTATAAAATACCAATGGGAGCATTTCTTGCCGCCACACTGATTCCTTTGGCGGTAGAACTCCCATTTTCCATGTTGCAGAAAGATGCACAGCCGCTTCCGGTGACGATCATGTTTTATGTGGCGGAATTTCTGATCACACTTTTAAGCATGGTATTGTCTGTCGGAATCCTTCAGCTTCATCTGTCACTTGCACGGAAAAAAGAAATGACACTTGGCATGGTATTTTATGGGTTTAAAAATCACCCGGACCGTTATATCATTGCAGGACTGCTTTTGATTATTGCAACGCTGATCAGCTGTATTCCTGTGATCACAGGTGCTGTGTTATTTTTTGTCCTGGACAAGTCGCCTGCGGCGATTGCAGTACTGGTGATACTTGGTATTGTAAGCACGATTCTGGCAGTTTTCGTGCAGATGTGGTATGCACTGGCATTGTATCTGCTTTTGGATCATCCGCAGATGAAGGCACGCGAATCATTAAAGATCAGCCGTCAGATCATGAAGGGAAATAAAGGAAGATTATTTTATATTTATCTGAGCTTTATCGGATTGCAGATACTGTGTCTGCTGTCTTTAGGCATCGGGTCACTCTGGGTATATCCATACCAGTCACAGACACTGGTTATTTTTTATCTGGATGTGGTCGGGGAGATCCCATCAAACATAAGCTAATGCTCCGGCTGATTGCCGGATATTAGAATATACTATTATTAGGAGGAGTTTTTCATAATGAACCAACAAAAAGACATTATAAGAGATGCCAGGGTTTTGGGTACGCCGAAAATGCTGCTGCTTGGTCTGCAGCATATGTTCGCTATGTTCGGAGCGACAATTCTTGTACCGATTCTGGTAAACAGCTATTTTCAGAGTACCTCACAGGTATTGTCCGTACAGGTGACATTGTTCTGTGCAGGATTCGGTACCTTGTTTTTCCATCTGTGTACCAAATTTAAGGTTCCTGCTTTTCTGGGATCTTCATTTGCTTTTCTGGGAGGCTTTTCCAGCGTTGCGGCACTGGATACCGGGATATTTGCCAATATGGCAGATAAAGAAAAACTGCAGTATGCGTGTGGCGGAATTGTTGTGGCAGGATTGTTGTATCTGATCCTTGCACTGATCATCCGGTGCGTTGGTGTAAAACGTGTGATGCGTTTCCTTCCACCGGTGGTGACCGGCCCGATCATTATCTGTATCGGACTGAGCCTTGCACCGTCTGCGGTCAGCAATGCATCCACAAACTGGCTCATTGCAATTGTGGCACTGGCAGTTATCATTATTTTCAATATCTGGGGAAAAGGAATGTTTAAGATTATTCCGATTCTTCTCGGAGTTGTGATTTCGTATGTGTTCGCACTGGTTCTGCAGGGACTTGGTTTTACGAATCCGGACGGATCTGTTATTTTAAATTTTTCCGGCGTTTCCTCGGCGGCTGTTGTCGGACTTCCACCGTTTATCCTGCCGAAATTTAATCTTACAGCGATTCTTATCATGGCACCGATTGCCATTGCGACCATGATGGAGCATATCGGAGATATTTCCGCGATTTCTGCAACGGTAGGACAGAACTTTATTGAGGACCCGGGATTGCATCGTACCCTGATCGGTGATGGAATTGCAACTTCCATTTCTGCAATGATCGGAGGACCCGCAAATACAACCTATGGAGAGAACACAGGCGTTCTGGAGTTGTCCCGTGTACATGATCCGAAGGTTGTCCGTCTTGCGGCATGTTATGCGATCGTTTTAAGTTTTATCCCGAAAGTAGCAGAGATTATTGCTTCGATGCCGGCATCCATTATTGGCGGTGTCAGCTTTATTCTTTACGGTATGATTTCTGCTATCGGTGTAAGAAATGTGGTTGAAAACCATGTGGATTTCACCAAGTCCAGAAACCTCATTATTGCAGGTGTGATCTTAGTTTCCGGTCTCGGATTCTCAGATGGACTGACCTTTACGATCGGAAGCACTTCCATTACCCTGACATCCCTTGCCATCGCAGCGATTGCCGGAATCGTGCTCAATGCGATTCTGCCGGGAAATGATTATGCATTTGGAAAAGACCCGGAAGGAGATGCATCTCGCGGTGTGGATCTGCGTCCGCATGAGCTGGAACAGGAACTGAAAAATCAGAAATAGAATGTTTATCCAAGAAGTGCAATGCCAAAGACGGCGAGAAACAGATTTTTGACCAGCCAGTTGAGCAGTACAATGGCAAGCGCGATCCACAGATAAATATCACGATAATGCATCCCGATGGCAAAACGTCCGCGGGATGCTTTTTCTATGGTCTGGGACAGCATAAACCAGCCGAAAAAGACAGCGGTATACACAACAATCGGATGGTAAAAGAAAGAGCGCACAATATGTCCGTGCAGCAGGGCATGAATTGCGCGTGTGCCGCCGCATCCGGGACAGTAGTACCCGGTCAGATTGTGCAGGACACAGCCATCCGGAGGAAATATCCACAGGAAATAACCGCTTTTCCATGCAAGTCCGAGCACGAGTGCGAGAATAAGACATACCCAGCCGATGATATAAAAAGAAAAATCTAAAGTTTTGTCCGTGCGTAATATATTTGAAATCTTCATGGAAATTATGTTAGCAAATGAATGGGAAAAAGTCCAGCCGGTGTTGACATTTTCGGACAATGTGAATATAATAACGATGAAAAATAAAGAAGGAATTCTTCGGGGCAGGGTGCTGCGGATGACGCATATTCCCGACCGACGGTATAGTCCGTGAACTGCTTTTTGCAGCCGAACCGGTGAGATTCCGGTACCGACAGTATAGTCTGGATGAGAGAAGAAAAAGTGCAAATTAATGTTTGCACTGTTGACTGTATGCTAGAAAAAGAACCCCGATAGAGAAATCTATCGGTTTTTTATTTTCTGATCATATATGCAGGCAACACTCCTCTGGAATTCCATTGATTCTGAAAGGAGAGTTCGTATGAGTGAACAGACAAAGACAGCAGTAAAACAGGGAGGCATGAATACAAAAGTACGCTATATTACGGTTACGGCGATGCTTTCTGCCGTAGCGTTCGTGCTTATGTATCTGGAGATTGCCATTCCGATCATGCCATCATTTATCAAATTTGATTTTTCGGATCTGCCGGCACTACTTGGAAGCTTTGCGCTCGGACCAGTGTGTGGGGTATTGATCTGTCTGATCAAGAACGTTCTCCATCTGGCATTTTCAAACAGTATGTTTGTTGGAGAACTTTCCAATTTTATTCTCGGAGCCGTGTTTGTGGCAATTGCAGGTAATATCTACAAACATAAAAAGACCAAAAAGAGTGCAGTAGTCAGTGGTCTGGTTGCAGCATTAGTCATGGGAATAGTCAGTGTGTTTTCCAATTATTTTGTGGTTTACCCGGTTTATTACAAGGCTGGTATGGCAGAGGAAGCCATCCTGCAGATGTATCAGGCAATTGCACCATCCATGAAAAGCGTATTGCAGTGCCTGATCTGCTTTAATCTTCCATTTACAATTGTAAAAGGACTGATTGCAGTTGTCATCTGTATGCTGATTTACAAACCGTTATCTCCAGTTTTAAAGGGACGTTTAAGTGAATGACATCGCCTCTGGTGAGTCTTCATGGTGGCTGTGCTTATTAGCATGGCCACTTTTAATGTTAAGGAGAGTTAAAAGAGAACATGATAAAACTCCTCATTGCCATAACACCCAATATACAGTAAAATAATAACAAATCCGTAAGACACAAGGAGTAACAGTTATCATGCAGTTTAAGAGAACACTGGAAATTAAGGCAGGTCATAAGCGTAGGGTAATCGATGTCACAGATATCCTATATATTAAGGCATCGGTGAATGACTGTTACATTCATGTGACAAGCGGAAGCGTATATAAGACCAGAAGCACCTTAGAGGCAATGGAGGCACAGGTCGGGGAATATTTTCTGAAAGTACACCGTACCTATCTGGTGTGTATCATGGCAATCCATGCATTGGAAGATACGCTGACACTTATCAACGGAGAAGAGTTAAACTACGCAACCCGCAGGAAAAAAGAAATCCTTGCCCAGCTGCAGGAAAAGCAGAAAAAACTGATTGAGGGCTTTGCCATGCCGAATACACCAAAGACACCGGAAGAGTATCATGCGTTTTATCGGAGCTTTGATCAGATGCCATTTGCCTTTACGGATATCGAGATGGTATTCAATGAGGACAGGCATGCAGTGGACTGGATCTTCCGCTATGGCAATGAGAAGCTGGCAGAGGTGGAGCATGTACCATTGACCGGACTGATCGGGAATACCTTCGGCAGTATCTTCTCCAATATGGACGATAAATGGCTGTGTACCTACGAACGGGTAACGCTGTATGGAGAACATCTTGAGATTATGGCTTACAGTCCGGAGATAGGCACCGAACTTAAGATTATCTGTTTCCCGACATTTCCGGGACACTGCGGATGCATGTTATTCCCACTGGATGAGATACACTGTGCACAAAAACAAGATGAGCTGTCACAGATATGGAAGGATTACCTGTTAACGCAGGAATAAATGCTGTGACGAACTGAATAAATGGACTAAAAATGCCGTTTCATCACGAAAAAAGTGGTGGGATGGCATTTTTTAGAGAAAGATAATAATATTTTCACTGAATATTTTAGCCTTTTTAGGCTATAATTTTCAATGACAACTTGAAAGTCTGATAGATAACATATATAATATTGAATGAAAAAGCCTGAATAGGCAGAAATTTTCAGTGAAATGGAGTGGGCTTTATGGAAATTAAGCGTGATAGTTACCTTGAGCAGTTGATTTCATATCGTTTTGATGGATTAGTGAAAGTAATTACCGGTATCAGGAGATGCGGAAAATCCTATCTTCTTAAAAATATATACCGGGATTACTTAATTGAAAATGGTGTAAAAGAAGAACAGATTATTACGATTGAGCTTGACCTTGCGAAAGACATTAAATATCGTAATCCGCTTATTCTTTCATCTTATGTAAGAGAGAAAGTGGAAAAGAGCAAAGACGAGTATTATCTTTTCGTTGATGAAATTCAAATGTCTGATGAGGTGGCTAATCCATATAATCCGGACGGTAAGAAAATTACTTTTTACGATGCTCTTAATGATTTGAGAGGTTTATCGAATTTAGATGTTTATGTGACAGGGAGCAATTCAAAAATGCTTTCCAGTGACATCCTTACTGAGTTTAGAGGACGAAGTGATGAAATAAGAGTACATCCACTTAGTTTTGCGGAATATTACTCTGCTGTTGGTGGGGATAAAAATGAAGCATTTGATGAATACGCATTTTATGGTGGTATGCCACTTATCCTGTCAAGACCTAATGATACGGCTAAGATGAATTATTTGAAATCGCTTTTCTCAGAAGTGTATATTAAGGACATTGTTGAACGAAAGAGAATCGAAAGGCAGGATGTTCTGGAGCAGGTTTTAGATTTGCTCTGTTCATCAGTAGGTTCATTAACAAACCCGACTAAAATTGCGAATACTCTGAAATCTAAACAAGGGGGCGGTGTGTCTGCCAATACGATTCGGGCATACATCGGGCATTTGGAGGATGCGTTCCTTTTTTCAGAAAGTAAGCGATATGATGTAAAAGGGAAATCCTATTTTGATTCGCCAAATAAATATTACTGCGAGGATATTGGACTTAGAAATGCAAGAATAGGTTTTCGTCAGCAGGAAATGACGCATATAATGGAGAACATCCTATATAATGAGTTAAATATCAGACAGTTTTCTGTTGATGTTGGTGTTGTTTATGCAAGGACACTCAGTGAAAAAGGCAATTCAATTCGCACTCCAAGGGAAATTGATTTTGTCGTAAGTTCAGGAGGAAAACGAACTTATATTCAGTCCGCATATGCGATGCCTACGGATGAAAAAGCAGAAGTAGAACTCAGACCATTTACGCTTACAGGAGATTCTTTCCCTAAAATTGTTGTAAGGAAAGATATTGGAAAGCGTTGGTATGATGATAATGGTATTTTAAATATCAATGTGATTGATTTCCTTTTGGATAAGGAACTTATATAAAAAGAGCATATAGCGATTGTTGGAGGAGATACACTGTGCACAAAAACAAGATGAGCTGTCGCAGATATGGAAGAATTACCTGTTAAAGCAGGAAGAAATACTGTGACGAACTGCATAAAATGACTAAAAAATGTCATTTCATCACAAAAAAGTGGTGAGATGGCATTTTTTATGAGAAATTTTATGCGAAAAATAAACAAATTGTCACATAAACCTTGAATAAAATAAGGGGGGGTATGGTAAAATATTTCCAAATATATGATAGAGAATTTTCTATCAATGACATATAAGATAGACGCAGATGATAGGATACACGAACTGCCATACGGCTGTGAGCCAAAAGCAGTTTAATCCACAGCTATAAGAGAGGAGGCAGTTTATGAGAAAAAAGATAAGCCGTCTGTACCGAAAAAAGGTACGAAGATAAAGGACAACGATGGTTCGACTTACATAGTTACAAGTGGCAAGGGCAAAACACCGACAGTACAGTATACTGATCCAAAGAGTACTGCAAAAGGAACGGTTACTATTCCGGCAATGGTTAAGGTTGATGGAGTATCTTATAGAGTAACATCCATTGCGGACAATGCCTTTAAGAACAATAAGAAAATTACCAGGGTAGTGATTGGCTCAAACATTGTTACGATTGGAAAGAATGCGTTTGCCAAGTGTACAAATATAACAAGTATTGTAGTAGGAAAGAATGTTACAAAGATAGAAAAAAATGCTTTTTATGGTTGCGGGAAGTTAGAGAAGATTACGATTCAATCAGAGAAACTGACTTCAAAATCCATACCCAAATATGCATGGAATAATACGGTTATCATGATTTGGGAAATGAAAGGTATTCTGCGAAAGATTCCTTATAACCCTGTAACTTAACTAAATGACATTGCTGGACAGCAAATGGTTTTGGGAGCACCCGTGGGGTGCTCCTGTTTTTTCTCTTTTCTTTTGTTTGGAAAATTGTTATAATATGATACAACGTAATGGTTTTCTGTGTGATACGCAGAAAGCCTTATCATTTATTTTGGACGAGGAGAAGAAGGCATGAAAGCGTCATTTGATGTTACATTATCACCCAAAGACCTGTATCGGTTTAATATGTACCAGACGTATACCGGGTTTCAGGGATGGAGTTCCATTGCACTTGGAATTCTTGGATTTGTTATGGCTGGAATCAGTTTTCAGAATGGAAAAACATCTTACACCCTGCTCTATATTGCAGTAGGATTTTTGTTTCTTCTTTATATCCCGGTTGCACTGTGGTTTCGTGCGAAGGAGACCCTGAAGACAAACAAGGTGCTTGCCGGCACACTGCATTATGAAATTACAGAGAAAAATATTCATGTATCCCAGGGAAAAGAAACTGGGGATATGGAGTGGCAGGCAATTTATAAGATTGTAGCGAATGCAAAGCAGATTTTAATCTACAGCAATCGGAAAAGCGCATATATTATTCCTATGGAGCAGATTGGAGATCAGTATGCAGCGTTCCGGACACTTGCAGAACAGAAACTGGAAAAATATAAACTCAGAATGAAGGCGTAGAGGCAGTATGCAGGATAAAAAAGTTATGGAATTTGAAACTTTTTCCCCGGAGGAAACTTTAGAGCTCGGAAGAAAATTCGGAAGAGAGGCACAGCCTGGGGAGGTATATACACTTGTCGGGGATCTGGGAGTCGGCAAGACGGTTTTTACACAGGGAATCGCACAGGGACTTGGAATTGAAGAACCGATCTGCAGCCCGACATTTACCATTGTCCAGGTATATGAAGAGGGGCGGATGCCGTTCTATCATTTTGACGTCTATCGTATCGGGGATATCGAGGAGATGGATGAGATCGGATATGAGGACTATTTTTACGGTGAGGGTCTGACGATGATTGAGTGGGCCAATCTGATTGAAGAGATATTGCCGGATCATTACCGGGAGATCACTATTGAAAAAGACCTGGAAAAAGGTTTCGACTACAGAAAAATAACAATTTTAGACAGATAGAGGACAGAATATGAAAATACTAGCGTTGGACAGCTCAGGACTGGTGGCAGGGGTTGCAGTCACAGAAGACGACAATCTGCTGGGAGAATATACAATTAACTATAAAAAAACACATTCACAGACACTTCTTCCAATGTTGGATGAAGTAGCAAAAATGATAGAACTTGATCTGAATACGATTGATGTGATTGCAGTGTCCGCAGGACCTGGATCTTTTACGGGACTCAGGATCGGCTCTGCAACGGCCAAGGGACTCGCTCTTGCCCTGAACAAACAGATTGTTTCCGTGCCGACGGTGGATGCCCTGGCATATAATCTGTGGGGATGTGAGGATCAGGTATGTCCGCTTATGGATGCGCGCCGGCAGCAGGCCTATACCGGACTGTATACTTTTTCCGATGGGCAGATGCAGACACTTCTTCCACAGTGTGCGGTAGGAATCGATGAAATTACCGCAAAGATCAATGAAAGTGGAAAGAAAACCGTATTTTTGGGCGATGGTGTGCCGGTTTTTGCCGATTACCTGAAAGAAAATTTACAGGTACCATACCTGTTTGCACCTGCACATTGCAATAAGCAGCGCGCGGCATGTGTTGCGGTACTTGGCGGCATTTTATACCGTCAGGGAAAGGCTGAGGATGCAGCTGCACACAAGCCGGATTATCTGCGCCTGTCGCAGGCGGAAAGAGAGCGCCAGGAAAAGGCAAGGGATTTTCGCATATGAGAATACGGCAGATGATCGCGGAAGACATTCCGGCTGTTGCACAAATTGAAAAAGAATGTTTTTCCCAGCCGTGGAGTGAACAGGGATTTCTGGATGGAATGAAAGATGCCATATTTTTCGTGGCGGAAGATCCTCAGATCGTAGGTTATATTGGGATGTACCGGATGCCACCGGAAGGAGAGATTACCAATGTGGCAGTGACACCGAAAATGCGTAAAAAAGGCTGTGGAAGAGAGCTTCTTCTGAGAATGCAGCAATGGGCAGATGAACATGGAATTGACCGGATCGTACTTGAAGTACGTTCCGGAAATGAGCCGGCGATACACTTATACCGGACATGTGGATTTGAAAAAATTGGAGTGCGAAAAAATTTTTATCAGTTTCCCAGAGAGGATGCAGATATTATGGAGTGGAAACGATTATGTTAGATGTATGTTTGTTAGGAACTGCAGGAATGATGCCGCTGCCGTACCGGTGGCTGACATCACTTATGCTCAGATATAATGGGAGCAGTTTGCTGATCGATTGCGGTGAGGGAACCCAGATTGCAATCAAAGAGGCGGGACTTAGCTTTAAACCGATCGATATTCTCTGCGTGACACATTTTCACGCGGATCATATCAGCGGACTGCCGGGACTTCTTCTGACGATGGGAAATGCGGAGCGGACAGAACCGCTTACGATCATCGGACCCAAAGGACTCACACGTGTCGTGACGGCACTGCGGACAATTGCACCGGAACTTCCGTTTGAGATCAATTGTATAGAACTGACACAGCCGGAAGAATCTTTTTCTGTTCAGGGATATGACATTCATGCATTTCGTGTGAAACACAATGTCATATGTTACGGATATTCGGTTGAGATTCATCGCGCGGGACGTTTTTCAGTGGAGCGTGCCAGAGAACAGAATGTCCCGATGAAATTATGGAGCCGCCTGCAGAAAGGGGAGACCATTGAGCAGGATGGTGTGATCTATGAGCCGCAGATGGTACTTGGACCGGCAAGAAAAGGCCTGAAAGTGACGTATTGTACAGACAGCCGCCCACTGGATAGCATTGTAAATGCTGCAAAAGAATCGGATTTGTTTATCTGTGAAGGCATGTATGCAGAAAAAGAAAAGTTAAACAAGGCAAAACAGTACAAGCATATGACATTTTATGAAGCCGCAGATATGGCAAAGCGTGCAGAAGTAAAAGAACTGTGGCTGACCCATTTTTCTCCGTCTCTGGTAAGGGCGGAGGATTACATGCCACAGGTGCGGGATATTTTCGCAAATGCATACCTTGGCAAAGATGGAAAGAGTGTGGAATTAACATTTGAGGAGGAATAGGCGTATGAAGAAAGTTGGGATTACCGTTGCAGCAGCAGTATGTGTTGTTTTATTGTGCGTGGGATTTTATTTCATGAAAAACAGCGATGGTTCACAGGCATCGAAAGAAAATCTGACGGTGGTTCAGAGAATCAATGAAAAAAATCTGGCAGATGATTATCCAAAAACCCCGCGTGCAGTGATTAAACTGTATAACCAGATCATTACCAGCTATTATTCTGGAAATTACACGGATGATGAGTTCGACAAGCTGATTGATCAGGCGCGTATGCTTTTTGATCAGGATCTTGCCGATAACAATTCCAAGGATGATTACAAGAAGTCGGTGGAGACGAGCATTGCGGATTACAAGAACCGTTCCTTTAAGATCCGTCAGACCAATGTATGTGACAGCGATGATGTAAAATACCTGACGGATGACAGCAACGGGGATAAACTGGCATATGTCACAGCTTCTTATTTTACGGAAGAAAATAAAAAGTTTGATAAAACCTACCAGATGTATGTGCTTAGAAAAGACGATAACGGAGACTGGAAAATCCGTACATTTTATAAAATCAAGGGGAATTCGACAGAGGAAGAATAAAAATGAGTGACACAGAACAGACTATAAAAATACTTGCAATTGAAAGCTCTTGTGATGAAACCGCTGCGGCAGTTGTGGTGAATGGCCGGGATATGCGTTCGAATGTAATTTCTTCACAGATTGCTCTCCATACATTATATGGAGGGGTTGTACCGGAGATCGCATCGAGAAAGCATATTGAAAAGATCAATCAGGTAATCGCACAGGCACTTTCGGATGCAGATATGACATTACAGGATATGGATGCGATTGGTGTGACTTACGGGCCGGGGCTGGTTGGTGCACTGCTGGTTGGCGTGGCAGAGGCCAAGGCGATCAGCTATGCTGCGAACATTCCGCTGGTAGGGGTACATCATATAGAAGGACATATCAGCGCAAATTATATTGAAAATCCTGATCTGAAGCCACCGTTTTTATGTCTTGTGGTCTCCGGAGGGCATACGCACCTTGTGAAAGTAACGGATTACGGAACGTATGAAATCCTCGGACGGACCAGGGATGATGCGGCAGGAGAAGCATTTGATAAAGTGGCACGCGCAATCGGGCTGGGATATCCGGGAGGACCAAAAATTGAAAAAGTTTCCCATGAAGGAGATCCGAAGGCAATTTCCTTTCCGCGGGCAAAGATTGCAGATGGGGTATATGATTTCAGTTTCAGTGGATTAAAGTCTGCGGTGCTGAATTATCTGAACGGATGCAGGATGAAAAATCTTCCAATTAATCAGGCGGATGTTGCAGCATCATTCCAACAGTCGGTGACGGATGTGCTGGTGGATCATGCGCGGCATGCAATCCGCGAATATCATATGGACAGTTTTGCAATTGCCGGCGGAGTTGCATCCAACGGAGTAATCCGTGCGGCCATGGAACAGATGTGCCGTGAAGAAGGGGTGAAATTTTATCATCCTTCGCCGATTTTGTGCACCGATAACGCGGCGATGATAGGTGCTGCGGCATATTATGACTTTATTGCGGGAAAACGTGCAGGGCTGAATCTGAACGCTGTTCCGAATCTGAAATTGGGAGAATGACCAGATGGAAAACAGGAAACGCTATACAGCGATCGTACTTGCGGCAGGCAGTGGAAGAAGAATGCAAAGTGATACACCCAAACAGTTTATGGAACTGTGTGGACATCCGCTGGTCTATTACAGTCTGTATGCATTTGAAAAGAGTCCGGTAGATGATATTATACTGGTAACAGGAAAAGATGATGTTTCCTATTGCAGAAAAGAAATTGTAGAGGCTTGTGATTTCAGAAAAGTCCGCGCGGTGATTCCGGGCGGCAAAGAACGTTATCTGTCAGTATATGAAGGATTAAAAGCAGCTGCGGACACCGACTATGTTCTGATCCATGATGGGGCACGTCCGATGATTGATGAAACGGAAATCCGGTTGTCCATGCGTGCTGTAGAAGAGGAGCATGCATGTGTGATTGGAGTACCGGTAAAAGATACGATCAAAGTGGGAAATGCAAAACATTATGCTGTGGATACACCGGACAGAAGCTGTCTGTGGGCGGTACAGACACCACAGAGCTTTTCTTATGAACTTTTAATGGAAGCATATGGGGAAATGTGGCAGGCAGCAGAATCCGGCGAAAGGATCACGGATGATGCAATGATTGTGGAACGGTTTACCGGTCATAAAGTCAAGCTTGTTCAGGGAAAATACGAGAATATCAAGGTCACAACACCGGAAGATTTGTTAATTGCAGAAGTTTTTTTAAAAAAAGCAAAAAAAATGAAAAATTGTTATTGACATAAAGAGCCGGGGATGGTAATATATGTCTTGCGCTGATTCAGATGAACAGCGAAAACAGAATACGGAGAGGTATCGAAGTGGTCATAACGAGGCGGTCTTGAAAACCGTTTGTCCGCAAGGGCACATGGGTTCGAATCCCATCCTCTCCGCTAGGCGGTTAAGCCGTTTGAAAAAGAATTCGAAAGAATTCTTTTTCTGTGTCAATATCATAACTTCTCGGGAGAGAAAATGATTTGAGCAGTTATATGGAGAAGTACCCAAGCTGGCCGAAGGGACACCCCTGGAAAGGGTGCAGGTCGTTAATAGCGGCGCGAGGGTTCAAATCCCTCCTTCTCCGCTTTGAATCAAATAAAAAGATTCAAAAAGTTGTTGACAAAAAGCGACAGACATGATAAGATATCAGAGTTGCCGCGAAAGAGCAACAACAAAGAAAAAATAAAAAAGTTGTTGACAACGACTTGAAGATATGATAAAATATACAAGCTGTTGAAAATAACAACAACGAACATT
>NZ_QTYW01000011.1:0-90397 GCF_003462365.1 Roseburia sp. TF10-5
CTCACGGTCTGGGCGATTTTTCTGTCAGGGGAGTTTTTTTACAGCCCCTTTTTTTGACTAATAAATGTGCTGAAATAAGAAGTACATATTGTGAGAAAAAGCAGAATAGTTAATGAATTAAATGTATATGGATTTTGACAGTAAATGGCGGATTTTTGACATCTGCACAAAAAGATAAAAAGGGAATGTTATAATCGTCAACATAAAAGAGGAGGAAAGAAAAATGAACAATCTTTATTATGAAAATTTATTATTGTTACTCAAATCGGTATATATTGGAGGTGATTATTAGATGAATGCTATAAAAGATTATATATTTAAGTTGGGTTTTGTTTTTAAAGAAATTTTTAAAGCAGGATCGGGAGTATTTTTTCTTTCCATTGGTTCAATGCTTATCACAGGTATAAGTCCAGTAGTTGCCACATATTTGACTGCAGAGTTAATAGAAAACTTGGGACAGAATGTTGGAAATGAATCTTCCGTTGTGTATTTACGATTATTGATCATATTGTTTTCAATGCTTGCTCTTGTAGTAATCTCATTTGCAACAGAAAGTGTAAAAACTGTGATATGTTCTGTGGCAGGGTTGAAACTATCGCACAATATAGAAAATCTAGTTGCTGAGAAATATCAAACTATAAAGCAGGAAAGAATAGATGACCCAGCTTTTCTGGATTTACAATCAAATACTTTAAATAAGTGTGGAACTGAACCGTTAAATTTAATGGATGGCTTATTTAGTATGGTCGCAAGTCTTATCAGTATTATTGGATATGCTGTTATTATAATTAAACTTAATGTATTTGCATTTCTTGCTATCATGATTTTTACATTACCTATTATGATTTTTAAAAGAAAATATCAGGGGATGTTATTTAGATTTTTTAATGATAATACTATGCAAATGCGGCGTATATGGTATTACCTTTCGTTGATAACAGATCCGGAATATACAAATGAAATTAGAAGTTTTAGGTTATATGACTACTTTAGAAGTAAACGAAAAGAGTTATTTAACAACTTTATAAATGGAAATAGTAAAATTGCAGTAAAAGAGATTATAATTTCAATTTTAACTAGCCTTGTTTCAATGTTAGGTGCCATTTTAGTCGGTGCGTGGCTCATCAAGAATACAGTTGCTGGTGAAGTATCGGTGTCAGCATTTTATTTGTATATTACAGCTATAGTTACTATAGTTACCAAGTTAATAGCATTAGCAAATCAAATTGCAGCAAATAGTAAAAGCATGATGTTTATTAATTATATTTTTGAATTCATGCGGGAAAAGGATACTATAGAAAGTCAGAATAAAAAAGTTAAAGAGCAACCAGTACATAATATATGTTTCGAAGATGTAAGTTTTAAATATACCGGTTCTGACAATTATGCACTTAAAAATATCAATATTAATTTTAATACGAATAATACAATTTGTCTTGTTGGAGAAAATGGAAGTGGAAAATCGACATTTGTTAAGCTCTTATTGCGAATTTATGATCCGACACATGGCAGAGTATTGTTAGATGGTATTGATTTAAAAGAATATGACATAAATGAATTAAGAGCTTTTTTTGGTGTTTTATTTCAAGATTATATTAAATTTTCTGACAGTGTCCATAATTGCATAGGGTTTGGAAATGTTGATAAAATTCATGATAATCAAGAAATTGAAAAAGCAGCCGAGATAGCAGGTGCAAGTGAATTTATAGAAAACTACAAAAATAAATATGACACAAACTTGAGTAAAATGTTTTTCAATGATGCCGTAGAACCATCTGGAGGACAATGGCAAAAAATTGCAATATCCAGAGCTGTTTTTTCAGATGCAGCAATTTTGGTACTAGATGAACCGACAGCAGCACTTGATCCAAAATCAGAGGTCAAGATGTTTAACACATTTAAAGCGATAAGTGAACTTAAATCCACTATTATTATTTCTCATAGAATGTATATTACTAAATTAGCAGACAAAATTATTTTATTAGATAAGGGGGCACTAATAGAAGAAGGAAGCTTTGAAGAATTGATTAATTTAAAAAAAGAATTTTATAAAATGTATAAAATTCAAGCTGATAGTTACTCCATGACAGTTGAATAGTTATAAACAAAAAATGAGTTATTGATTATTTATACGGCCTACTACTGAAATAAATTAAGAAAGGCTGTGTATATTATGAAAAATAACAAGGTTACATTGAAAAAGATTAGCAAGGAAAACAACTCTACAGTAAGAGTTCTGACATGCCATTGTGGATGTGAAGGACAGGCTGGTAAAGCTTGGACTCATGGTTATCTTGGACAGTACCTGTAAATTGAGTTTTACGACAGCGTCGTAATGGTAACATAAAATCTATAACTAGTAAAATAGTCACTAAATAACTAATTACATCAGTAGTAGGTTGTATAAATAGTCAATAACTCAAAAGAGAGAGGAAAGAAAATGTATTTATCTAAAATTATTAAAACCGGCAATAAGACATATATATATGACGCATTGAATAATAACTTTGCAGAAATTAACTCTGAAGAGGTTATATTGAATGATGCTCTATATGCAAAATTTTTGTCTAGTGGTACCTTTAGAGACATTAAGAAACCGTGTGAGTTTGACGTAAAATATCCTTTTAGCAAAGACGAATTGATTGATATGTTTGCTTGCAGAATAAAAAATATGACTCTAGCGCTTACGGAACAGTGTAATTTGAGATGCAAATACTGTGGATATATGCCTAAGTATATGGATACTAACTATACATTAAAACAAATGCCGAAAGAGGTAGCATTTAAAGCAATAGATATTCTTATGAAAAATTCACAGGAAAGTGAGGTCTGTAATATTGGTTTTTATGGGGGAGAGCCTTTACTAAGATTGGATCTTATAAAAGAATGTGTTAGGTATATAAGTGAGAAGTATCCGTTTAGAAAACCATCATATGATATTACAACAAATGCAGTCTTACTTAGTGACGATGTGACTGATTTTATTATAGAAAATCACATGAAAGTGGTTATAAGTTTTGACGGACCGATGGAGAAGCAAAATAAATATAGAGTTTATGGGAGTGGAAAAAGTAGTTATGAGAGAGTATATGGAAATATTCAGGCATTTTATCATAAAAATCCCCAATTTTTTAGAGAAAATGTAGTATATAACGTAGTTATGTATAATGGGGCTAGCGCTGAGCTTTTCGAATCAATAGATAATTTGTGGATATCTGATGTAAATATGATAGAACTTTTTCAAACTGAATATTTTGCGAATGAAAGAGATAAAAGTGATGTTATCAAAAAAGATGAAAAAATCAATGTAAAGGCTTACGATTTCGCATATAAAAATATGTTAAAAGGTATGAAAAAATACTACAATTCTTTTAATGGACAAACAGGTGGAAATACTATTTTGCCGGGAGGTTTTTGCGTTCCAGGTATAAGAAAAAATTTTGTAACGACAGATGGCAAGATTATAGTGTGTGAAAAAGTAGATGAGAGTCAGCAGATATTTGAAATTGGTAACGTTTATGATGGTATTGACATAGATAAAATAGAGCGGCTTGTTGATGAAACTATTAGAAGATTAGAGAAGTGCAGACATTGTTGGGCTGCTAAATTTTGTAGAATTTGTTTTAAGGATATCCTAAATATAAATCATGATTTTTGCGAAAAATCTAGAAAAGAAGTTGAAGGTGAATTGGGATATTATCTTGAACATATTAGTAATGATAGAGATTTGATTAATTATATAGCAAATATTTCATTGATTTAAAGGAGATAAAAAATGAAGATAGCATTGATTGATACAGGAGTTTTAAAAAGTGAAATTAAACATCGGTGTGACGTGAGGCATTTTTCGGTTTCCAATAGTACATTAGTGGAAATATATAAAGAATCTGGGAATATCCATGGTACACTATGCTTTAAAGAAATAATATCAAATATAAAAAATAGTGATATACAAATACTTGATATAAATATTATGGATGAAAGCGGAGAGTTACAGGTTTTAAATGTCATTTCTGCAATAAAAAAAGCTATTGAGGAAAAAGTTGATATCATCAATATCAGTTTGGGATTAACATCATATTCGCAGGAGTTATTTGATATATGTGAAAAAGCTGTGGAACAAAATATTGTTATATTAGCGGCGGCCTCTCATACTAATACAGTATCCTTTCCTGCTGATTTTAAAAATGTTATATGCGTTAAAGTGGATCAGCAACAAACAGAAAAGGTCAAGAGAGTTGATGATACGACTATTTCGATACCAATGAAAGATTTTATAGTCATGGAAAATAATACTGAATTTGACTTCAGTTCATCTAGTTTAGCTTGTGCCAGATTGTGCGGATATTTTTGTGATGAGCTTAGCATTATGCCGTTAAATGATAAATTTAAAGTGTTATCCCGTAAATATAATCTTAATCTTAATAAATCTGATGATATCAGCTGCGATATTGAATTAAAAGAAAGTGGTATCCAAAATTTGTTATTAAACAGCCGGGTGGCAGTTGTTCTGTTTCCGTCAAATCTAATTGAGAATATTAATAAAGATTTTGTTTATAAAAACATTGTAGCATATTATGACCATGAAAGGGAGGAGTTTTATAGCTTTTATGATGGAAAGCCAAATCAGGATTTTGATGTAATATTAATTTTAAATTCTTCATACATTGATTTGGAAATTCCGGCGACCATGAAAGAAAAGTATAAAAATTATAAAGTGGTTTGCATAGGTAATTTTTTGAATGTAAATAATAACAAATATTTGCATTCATATTGTGAATATAAAGCCACAAAAATGTCTGTGCTTGAAAAACCTGTTATCGCTATTGTAGGCTTGTGTAGCGGATTAAATAAATCTGATATTCAGTTATCATTGTTGAATAGTTTTAAAAAAGATGGATTAGATGTTGGGTCAATATCTAATAATCCATTAGGAATTATATATGATACGGAAGTTTTTGCTTTCCCGCTTGAATTGGAATTCCCTAAAATCGTTTATTCTATTAATAAATTTATGTATCTTTTTGAAGTTAATAAAGAAATAGATGCATGGCTTATTAATATTGGGGGTGCTATAGGGAGGGTTAATAGCCTAAATACATATAATTTTGGAAAACTTGCCGATGCATATTTATCTGCTTCAAATATAGATATTGCTGTGATGTGTGTAAATCCTTCCGTTGATATTGAAAATTTGAAATTACAGTTGGCACATTTATATAAGCATGGAATTGAGAAAATATTTGTTGTTATGTCGCACAACGATATTAATGCTTCAACTATGGATTATAGAGATGGCTTACAAACCTATTATGTTGATAATTTAAAATATAATGCTGCATATGAATATGTAAAAGCAAATATTGAAGAAGATGTATTCACGCTTGATGATGTGAAATATGGTAAGCTTTATAATAGTATTATAGAAACATTAAGTTAGGTAAATTGTTATTTCTAGCATAAAATAAGAGATATATGTTTAAACATATGAGGTTCTTGCTGATTGAGCAAGGACCTCATATGAGCCTCATATGATTTTAATGTATGATTGATATTATCCGCAGTTTTAAGTATAATTACGTTGTGTGTAATTGAATGCTTAGTATTTCATGTAAAGGGAAATATGAAAGTTTATGTGAGGGCAGGGATAAAGAATATTTTAGAAAAGTTGGAGGAACAAAATGTATCGTATTTATATGGTAGAGGATGATAATGGGATATTGGAAATTGTAAAAAATAGGGCTAAAAAATGGGAACTGCAGGTATTTGGAGTAAAAAACTTTAGAAATATTCTTTCAGAATTCTCCGAGATACAGCCGCATTTGGTAATTATGGATATCGGTCTTCCGGCTTTTGACGGTTATCACTGGTGTATGGAGCTCCGGAAAATTTCAAATGTTCCGATTATCTTTCTGTCTTCTGCTGCAGACAATATGAATATGGTCATGGCGATGAATATGGGAGGGGATGATTTTGTTGCAAAACCGTTTGATTATGATGTGTTGATAGCCAAAATTCAGGCATTATTGCGCAGAACATACAATTTTGCCGGAAATATGTCTCTTTTAGAACACCGGGGAGCGTTCCTTAATGTTGAAAATAATACACTAAGTTATAAAGAGAAGACTATTGATCTTACGAAGAATGAGAATAAAATCTTGTCGTTACTGATGGAAAACAAAGGAAAGATTGTCAGTAGGGAACGTCTCATGGACGTTTTATGGGAATCAGATTGTTATGTCAATGACAGTTCATTAAGTGTGAATGTTAATCGTCTCCGGAAAAAATTGGAATCATACGATCTTTCTGATTTCATCCATACGAAATTTGGCGTGGGATATTATATTGGGGAGGAAACAGTATGACTTTTGTGCTACGATACTTACAAGAACATTTGAAAATCTTTATCATGCAATTGTCATTTGTTTGCATTTTTGCAGGCATTTTCTATTTATACCATCTTCCATTGACCGCTGTTCTCTATCCAGCCTTTGTTTGCTTTTTACTGGGCTGCATTTTTACTGGACATTCTATTTACAATGCGTATAAGAAACATAAGAGATTGATGGCAATGCAGTCTTTGAGTGGAGCAGCAATAAAAGATGTATTTTTGAAAAATGCAAATACATTGGAAAGAGACTATCAGCAGATTATACGGAATCTGTGTGAGGAAAAGCAGTCAATGGAAGATAGGATGATGGATTCCCATAAAGAGATGATAGATTATTTTACGGTATGGGTTCATCAAATTAAGATACCGATCACATCTATGCAGTTACATCTTAAGGCAGAGGATTCAAAGTTATCGCGGAGGCTTACATCCGATCTCCTTCATATTGGGCAGTATGTGGAAATGGTCCTGACATATCTTCGATTGGGGGCGGATACAACAGATTATGTGTTCCGCACAGTACATTTGGACAAGATACTGGGGGAGAATATACGCAAACTTCGCGGGGATTTTATCATGAAGAAATTAGACCTGGTTTATGTTCCGTCTGACGAAACTGTGGTGTCTGATGAGAAATGGCTTTCTTTTGTGATTGAACAGATTCTTTCAAATGCACTAAAGTATACCAATGAGGGTTCTGTAACGATTTCGATTGAAAAACCAAAGACACTTTGTATCAGCGATACGGGAATTGGCATTTCCCCGGAAGATATTCCACGGATATTTGAAAAGGGATATACTGGTGGTAATGGGCATGAGAGTAAGCAGGCGAGTGGGTTAGGGTTATACCTTTGCAGACAGATTTGTAATCGACTTGGGCATGAAATATCTGTAATTTCAGAGGTGGGACGTGGAACAACCATGAGGATTCACATGGATCAGTGCCAATGTATAAAATTCTAACAAAAATGTAAGAAGTCAGAGGGAAATGTAATCAGAATCTATAGAATGCATTTCTCTCTTTTTGTTAAAATTACGATGTCATAAAAAATAAAAGGAGGCATCAATATATGAGCATTTTGGAAGTAAATGGATTAAAGAAAGTATATACAACACGGTTTGGGGCAAATCAGGTTACAGCTCTCAGAAATGTAAATTTTTCGGTAGAACAAGGTGAATATGTGGCGATTATGGGGGAGTCTGGTTCAGGAAAAACCACGCTACTTAATATTCTTGCAGTATTGGATAAACCTACGAGTGGTTCTGTGTTATTAAATGGTAAGGATATTACGCAAATTTCAGAAAATCAGATTGCAGAATTTCGTAGGGATAACCTAGGGTTCGTTTTTCAGGATTTTAATCTTCTGGATACCTTTACTTTGGAGGATAATATTTATCTTCCGCTGGTATTAGCAAATGTGCCTTATCAGAAGATGGGAAAGAAACTTTTGCCGATTGCTGAAATGCTTGGAATTACTGCCCTGCTGAAAAAGTACCCCTATGAAGTGTCAGGAGGGCAGAAACAAAGAGCAGCCGTTGCAAGAGCCTTGATCACAGAGCCGCATCTTATCCTGGCGGATGAACCGACTGGGGCGTTGGATTCTCGTTCCTCCGATGAGCTTTTACGTTTGTTTGCATCGGTCAATCAGTCCGGTCAGACAATACTAATGGTAACCCACTCGATAGCGGCAGCAAGCAGAGCGAATAGGGTGCTATTTATTAAGGATGGGGAAGTGTTTCATCAGATCTACCGTGGTGATGATAGTGACGAAAAACTGTATCAAAAAATTTCCGATACATTGACGATACTTATGACTGGGGGTGAGCGCAGATGAATAAAGGATTTTATACAAAATTGGCATGGACAGGGATTGCGAAGAATAAACAGCTTTATTATCCATATTTGATTGCTGGTGTCGCTATGGTTATGGTATTTTATGTATTTAATTTTTTAGGCGCATCAGAGATTGTTCATAGCCTTCCCGGTAAGGAAGTGTTGCCTTTGCTGTTTGACTACGGCTCATGGGCAATCGGTTTGTTTTCCATTCCGTTCCTTTTTTACACAAATTCATCTTTGATAAAGAAAAGAAAAAAAGAACTTGGTTTGTATAATATTCTGGGAATGAATAAAAAAAATATTTTTACAGTTCTGTTTTGGGAAACTGTGATTTCCTATGGGATTGTCATAATTGGTGGGATTTTTATAGGTGTTGTTTTCTCAAAGGTTGCGGAACTGGGATTAGTCAATATTATGGACAGGGAAGTGAACTACAGCATTTATATTGAATGGAAATCGATTTTGTATGCTGTATTGGTATATGCGGTCATTTATTTTCTTATCCTTTTGAATACCTTGCGCCAAATTCACAATAACGATCCGATAGAACTTTTGCATAGTGATTCTGTAGGTGAACGTCCTCCAAAAAGTCGTTGGTTTCCTGCGGCGATTAGTTTGCTGTTTGTTTTGGTGGCTTATTATATTGTAGCAACATTAGGGAATCCACTGAAGTATTCACAAGTTTTTATCGCAGTTGGTTTGATTACTATTGGAACATTTTTATTATTTATTTGCGCTTCGGTATTTCTGTGTAAGATTTTACAGAACAGTAAACGGTATTATTATAAAACATCTCATTTTGTAACGGTATCAACAATGTCTTTCCGAATGAAACGCAACGGAGCTAGTCTCGCAGCTATATGCGTTCTGGTAACGCTTATTCTTGCAACACTTGCTTTTTCCGTATCATTTTATGTTGGCTCAACAGATACTATTAAAAAGCATTATCCCTATGATATGGGAGTTAGTGTTGAGATTCCGATAGGAAGCATGGATGAGGAAATGGCAGCCGGAACATATACAGAGGAATTTCGATCTGAGATAGAGAACATTGTTAAGAATGAAAAAGAGGCAGAAAGTGTAGAAGCATATTCAGCTAATATGCTTGCATTAATTACGGATGGTCGGCTTGATTTAAGTTCAGATATGCGGGACACTTGGTTTACGCCAGGATATTATGATGTATGGGAGAAAGATAATGAAAAAATTGTTTATATTCATGTTATTTCCTTGGATGAATACAATCAATTGTGTGGAACTTCAGAAAAACTAAATGATAATGAGGTACTGATTGCTTCAGAAACCATTAACTATCAGTCAGATGACATTCTCCTATATAATGGGGAAGAAGTCAAAGTTAATAAGGTAGTAAACGAAATTCCAAAAATGACAGAGGTAAGGTTAGAGGGCGCATCGATGGATTCCCATGGCTGTGAACAGATGTTTTTGGTAGTACCGAATATGTTCTCCTTTATGGGAGGAGCAGATGGTTCGGCTATATATTTTGAAAGTAATTATCTGACTTATCATTGGGAATATGATCTCAACATGGAAGGAACAGATACTAAACTGCAGGAGATTTATGGTAAGATTGAAGATACTGTGCAAAGGATGTCTGATGCGGCAGACGATTCGGAAATCACTTGTTATCTGAGAACTGAAAAAGGAGAAAAATTCTATGCTCTTGCGGGTGGGTTGTTGTTTCTTGCAATTATTATAAATATTCTCTTTGTATTTGTGACTGCATTGATAATGTATTACAAGCAGATATCAGAGGGGTATGAGGATCAGAAACGTTTCTCCATTATGCGTAAAATCGGAATGACAAAAAAGGAAATCAAAAGAAGTATCAATTCTCAGATGCTTACAGTATTTTCTTTGCCGTTGATGGTAGCTGGAATTCATTTTGCCTTTACATCAAATATCATTTATATATTGTTGCGATATGCAGTAATTGATGATAAAGCCTTGTTGATAAAAGTAATGTGGATTAGTTATTTCTTCTTTGCTATTGTCTATTCACTCGTCTATTTACTTACATCCAAAACATATTTTAGGATAGTAAACAGGACGGCAAATGAATAGGGAGAAAAGGTGGTAGCGTAGAAATAGAGGTATTCACAGGGAGTGGAGCAATACTGGTAGCTGGATTAAAAAGGTGGAGCTGGTAGGTGGAATTTTCTCCTTTCTGGCTTCACTTTATGCGGGAATATTGCATATCAAAACAAGGATGTTTGGTGTAATCTGAAAAAATTATGAAGAAAAAATTTTATATTCATTTTCAAAGTAAAAATTCGCAGAAGATTTTACTTGTTGTGAAAAGTACAGTATTGTGTGTGTCTCTTAGTTTACTTTTTATATTATTTGTTATTATAGGTATCATCTGGTCGGTGACGGACGGTATTATCAGATGTTTAGAAAGGATTAGAGAACCATGAAGAAAAAACGATATCGTATCAGAAAAGCTTTGGTGGGTTTGCTAATAGTTTTTCTTTGTTTTGTATTAGGAATCTTTGCTTTTTTTAGTGTCAAAGGATATCGGATGTATCAGGTAGCAATTGCAGAAAAGTCACTTGATGAGAGAGTAGAAGAAATACGCAACACAGATGATTTCACTACATATTCTGATTTGCCACAATTTTATATAGAGGCTACTATATCTGTAGAGGATCACAGATTTGAAGAACACCATGGAATTGATCTGATTGCAATTGCATGTGCTGCATGGACAGATATAAGGTCGATGTCGTTTGTAGAGGGGGAGTACCATTACTCAGCAATTTATTAAAAATTTACTCTTTACACAGGATAAAAAATGGAGCGAAAGGTAGCTGAGGTCTTTGTGGCTCTGAAGATGGAATCAAATTATACCAAAGAGGAAATCTTTGAGTTATATGCGAATACTGTTTATTTTGGTAACGGATATTATGGTATTTATCAGGCAACTATGGGATATTTTGGAAAAGAACCATCTGAGTTAACCGATTATGAGTCGGCAATTTTAGTAGGGATTCCTAATGCCCCATCCGTATATTCTCCAGATACCAATATAGAGTTGGTTTCGCAACGGGTAAAACAGGTGCTGAATAGTATGATAAGGAATAAACTGATTACGAAGGAAGAGGTAGAAAGGATAGAAGAAGATAATAATAGGGATTAAGTTTTTATGGATTCTGTAAAATAGCAATTACGAAGATATATTTAGGGTAACTCAGCATATGATGGCTGTGGTAAATTCAAAAACGATATAGCAATATAATCAAAGGACATAGATAAGGTTAGTATTTCTTATTATCTATGTCCTTTTACTATGTTATTTTCAAGTTTTCTTCTTTATTGAATATTTCGCGCTCTTGGATCCGTCAACACGCTTTTGGGATCCACTTATATTTTGCTGAATTTGAGAATACTCAAAGTGGTACTTTCGCGTCAATGACAAGGGCTAATGCCTGTGCTATGGCGCATCATTGACATAAAATCCGCATTTGAGTGGGAGCAATCAAGCAAAAGGATGGATATGTTCTGTGAACCATCGGATCTATTAGAAAATCAAGATGGGTCTATTCAAAAATGTACATGGATCTCTCGGCGCGAAATAATCATTTATATTTAACATAAGTTTTAACATAATTCATAACATATAAATCAACAATAAACAATTATAAAATATGTTTAAACGGAGGTATGTTATGAAGAATGATAATTTGATTATAAAGCCTAAAAGACCTAAAGGTGATGATGGGTATAAGATATTTTCTGTTAGAGTCAAAGAGGAGGTGGTTGCTCGAATTGAAGATATATCTTTGAAAACCGGACATAGCAGAAATGAATTAATAGGATTGTTTCTGGAGTATGCTATTGATCACTGTATAATTGAAAAGTGATTAAAAAGAGATGAATTTTTCATAGGGGTTCGAAGAACTTTCATTTTATATAAGAGGGAACTCAAATGATAAAAATTGCGATTTGCGACGACGAGAATATAATTGTTAATCAGATTGAAAATATTATCTTAAATGTTTGCAAAACCGAAGGGATTCTGGTAGATACAGATGCTTTTTATTGCGGTGAAACATTAGAAAAAGCGGTAATGTTAGGAACAAAGTATGACCTCATTTTTTTAGATATTCAAATGAAAAATGGTGATGGTATTACTACAGCTAAGAACATTCGAGAGATGGATGAAAATGTATTACTTATTTTTGTTTCGGGTTATGATAAGTACATGATGGAATTATTTCGGCTGGATGTATTTGCATTTATCAAAAAGCCAATTCATGAAGAGATAGTCATTAAAACGTTCTTGGAAGCAAATCTTAAAATTATTAATAAAATGTTTTATTTTACATTTCGCTATAAAAATGAAGAATATAAGATTCCATGTAAAGATATTTTATATTTTGAAAGCAGTGGAAGAAAGGTAAATATCTATCATCGGAACGGTGAAATAGATGTATTTAATGGGAAATTATCAGATGTAGAATTAAAATTGTTAGATGGTAAGATTCCTTTTATGAGAATTCATCAATCTTATCTTGTCAATTACTATCTGATTAAATCAAGATCTAAGTCAGAAGTATCTTTGGTTAATGGAACAAAATTGCCGATTAGTGAGGACCGGCAGAAGAACTTTAGTTATCAGTATAGTAGATTGATAGGAGGAGAGATTGATGTCTAATGTTGGATATTATATTTTAGATTTGACAATGGTAATTGTGACGCTTTGGATTGTTAAGAGGTTCTTAAATATTTTTTTGGAAATAAAGAAACTTAGTATTTTATCGTTATTAGTATGGCTGATTTTTGGAGTGTTCCAGTTTTGCGTTGAATTTCATAGTGGCACTGCATCTATTTGGACAATTATAATAAATATTGTATTAGTTTTAGGCATTTCCATTTTGGGATATAAACAAAAGGGAAAAGTGAAGTTATTTATTGTAGTTTCTCTTTATACGGTGTGGGCTATAGTTGAAATGTTTGTATTCTTCTGTGTGAATAGTATGCCAATCAATCATCAAAAATCAGATATAATTGGAGATGTGATATCAAAAATTATTATGATAATTGGTATATATCTTTTCTCGGTATTAAAGGAAAAGAAAACTAATGAATTTGTTCCTGCCAAATACTACTTTGTTCTTTTATTCATACCTATTGGAAGTATATTCATTGCAGTAAACGTATTTTATTCAAATGCTAACTACGATAATACTATTTCCGGAATGATTACATTTAGTATTTTGTTAATTTTGAATTTAATTATTTCTGAAATTTATCCTAAGCTGGCTGAAAATTTTATGCTTGAAAAAGAAAAAATAGTATATGCACAGCAAATTTATATTATGTCCAGAAATACGGAAGAACAAAAAGAGATAATGGAAAATTTTTATGAAGAAAAGCATAATCTTATAAATGAGCTTGTTGCATTAAAAAATAGTGTGGAAAATAGCGATAGAACTGATGTGATAGAAAATATAAATCGGATTATTGATGTGTGTGATATAAACGAAAAGTATTCAAATTGTGGAAATGGCTTAGTCGATGCATTAATTAATTTTAAATATACAATAGCCAAAGAACAACATATTAAATTCATACTAAAAATATTTATTCCTGAAATTTTGCCTATAAATCAATGTGATATGGGAATTATTTTGGGCAATACAATAGACAATGCTATTGAGGCAGTAAAAAAATGTAAATCAAAAGAAAAAAATATTTATATTACTATGGGTATAAAAAAAGAAGCATTGGTATTAATAGTTAAGAATCCGTATGAGCATTGTGTAAAAAAAGATAAGAATGGTAATCTATTATCAACCAAAAAGGAATTTAGCCGACATGGTTATGGAATTAATTCTATTAAAAGAGTAGCAGATCGATATAACGGTGAAGTGCTTATTGATATGCAGGACGGTATTTTTGCTATAACAATTATCATGAATTTGGGGGAGTTTTAACAGTAAATTCCGTAATTTTAACAGTTGATATTTTTTGATTTTTGAAATGATATAATTAAATCATATTAATATTATTTAAGGAGGAGGAAATATAATGTCTAATTCAATGAAAAAAGTAAATCGTAAACCAATGCTTGCAAATGCATTAACAGGTGTGGCAACAGCAATGCTTTCATCTGCTGCAAATACTAGGTGTGCATTTGTATATCATCAACCAAAGCAACCAACAGACTTAAAGAAGTTTAGAAAATTTTAGTATGAATGGGATTGCGAGAATATTAACAGATTATGTCATATATAAGGGCATGGTAAAGGAAGAAGAACGTAGCATATATGAGTATGGCTTTGTAGTTGCCATGGAGACGGGATTAAGTTTGATAATCATTTTTTTTGTGGCCGGTATATTACATATGGTGGTAGAAGGTATATTGTTTTTTATAGTTTTTATTCCGTTAAGGTCTTATGCAGGAGGATTGCATTTAGAACATTATTGGTCATGTCTTGCTTTATCGTGCCTGACATTTTCTGTTATTCTATTATTGACTAAATTTGCCATCATGCCAACTTACATCGTATTTTTTATTATTGTGTTTTTGGAATTGTTAGTTTATTGTCTTTATCCTGTAGAAAATATTAATAGAAAAGTGGATGCAGTAGAGAATGAGTTTTTTCAAAAACGATTAAAAAAGTTTTTACTGATTGATATGTTAATTGTGGGTATATGTATTGCGTTTAAAAACAATAGTTATCTTATCTTGATTATGACTACTTTTTTTATGGTTGCTATAACTATGCTCATTGGGAAATATAAAAATCATAGACGGAAATTAAAAGATGCACATTATTAATATAGATTACTTTGTATTGTGAGTTATTTAAGGTTTGTACCCATTTCCGGATTGCGGTTGTTTTTCCGCGGCCGGGGCTGCCGGTAAGCAGTCCAAAGCCTTTTGTTTTTGCAAGATAGTCCAGCCGGAATAAAACTTCTTTGGATTCGTCTGTTGATACAAAGATTTCTTTGGAATTCTTTAGGAAAGGATTGAATTCCAAACCATAGCGGATCGTATAATCCATTAGTCGTCACCTCCATAAAGACGTGGTTTTTCGCGTTTGATATCCGCGTTTTCAACCTTGTTTAAAAGGCGGATCGGGGTAAGCGTACCATCTGCTTCAACGACATAGATAGATTCCATATCAGGAGAATAACGGAGTTTGATCCTCTGTTTTGCAAAACGGTAATCAACCTCATACTCGATGTGGTCAATCGTAACTACACAGTCAATGGAAACACGACGCTCTAACTCCAGTAAGAATAACTGGTCAATCTTATCTTCTGGTAAGCGTTGGAAACAGTCCGGCTCGCTAAAGTAGCGCTCTTGTGGACTTTTTCCATTTAGGGAAGAGTGAATCCTCTGATTATACTGGGAGACATAGGTATAAAGACTGCCACGAAGCTTGTCAAGAGTGTGAAAATCTCTCATATCAAGGCCTACCATCCACTGGTCTTTCATGGTACGGAACCAACGCTCCACCTTGGCCTTCTGGGTTGGCGTATACGGCTGGTCATAATGAACTGTAGACCCGATACGTGCGGCAAGCAGATCCATCTGTTTATTCTTATAGGAACTGCCATTATCGAAGTTAAATAACTTTGGAACACCAAACTTTGCAACTGCTGATTTCATGACAGACATGAGATTGACGAAGTTATCATTGAAAAAGACATCAATGCCAACAATGTAGCGGCTGGCGTCATCAATGAGGGCGATCACATATACCTTATGCTTTTTGCCGTCTTCTGTTTTCAGGTAAGGGCCAACACTGCTGTCACCGCACCATACCTCATTGACATGGGCACGTTCATAACGACGCATATCCTGATTGTTTGTCGTCTTTTCTTTTAAAGCAAGGTTGTTTAAGAAACGGTTTACGGTGGATTCTGACAGTTCATTACGGTTCGTGGATCCATTGGTGCACAACTGACGGAAGATAGCAGCTGCAGACATACGGGGATAGGTTGTTTTCAGATATCGGATCTGTTCCTCAAGATCAGGGTCGATCTTTCTGGAAGTTCCCTCGTCGCTGCGGCTAGAAGGGAGCAGAGCGTCAAAACCATTCTTCTGATAGTGCTGGTACCAGCGTTTGATGGATGTCGGTGCCGGATGGATGAAGGATCCGTTTGGATGGAGTGCACCACGTGCAGAGGCCGCACGAAAGTAAGCCTCCTTGGATCTGTACTCATCCGGAAGGCCAACAATCAGTGGTGAGATCATGGAATACCGCATCAAAGCGATATCCTGTGCTAATTCCTGTTTCATTTGAAGTCCTCTCTTTCATTTTTTCTTAAGTATAGAAGGGATCGGGAGAGGTTTCCTGTAAGGCTATGTGGGTGTAAGAAATAAGATATTTGGGGTCTGTCTTATCTGCATGAACTGGTTCATAAAAAGTGAAAAACACAGCTTTACAAGACGGGATGGGAAGGATAAATCAACCCGAAAGGAACGGATCTTCTGCATCCAGTGCATGATATAGCGTTTGGTGATGGAGAAAATAAGATTTTCATCAATAGAAGGAGTTCTGTCCATGATCTGTTCAAAATCTCCAGAATCCTCATAAGCAGATATGATAGCAGCCTGCTCCTGTAAGGATACCTGGGAATAAGGCACAAGCTGGGAAGGAAGCAGAGCATGGGTTTTACCACAGTGAGAGCATTTAACCCTGCAGATAGATAAAGTGATTTCAGAATCATCTTTCTTGAGGGAACGGGGATAGTAGCCATGAATGGTTAAACATCCTGAATGGCCACAGGTACACTGTAACTGATGGAACTGTAAGGTATTGATAAGATTTTCGTAAGTTTTTTGATTTAACGGATTGTCAAAAGGTACTGTAATTGTTATCATAGCGTTGGTGCAGCATCTCCCTGTCTAAGGATGTAGTGGTGCATCGGATTGTTATGATAGCAGGTGTCAAACTTTGGTCGGGGAGATACCTGCTATTCTTGTAACTTTGATATGATAACACAAGAAGGTACCGGTTCAAACACTCTGCTGTAAAAAACATCAGAATATCTGAGTCAGTACCTTCATTTAATTTGACTGATATAAGAATGATTTGGGGCACCAAGGGGGCTGGATAACACTCCGCGTTCATGGGAAGTCATGGAAGAAAATGAAGTCAAAGCTGAAAGAACTTAGTTCCCGAAGGTCTTGCCAGAGTATACGCCCATCACTACAAGAGATAAAAGAGTATATGCGAGGGTGGCTAAATTATTATGGGGTTGCAGATATGAAGAAGAAAATAGATGATTTAAATAAATGGCTATATCACAGAATCCGTATGTGCATCTGGAAACAATGGAAGAAACCGAAGACAAAGATAAGAAATCTGCTAAAGATGGGAGTACCAAAGGACTTGGCATGGCAAGCAGGAAACAGTCGCAGAGGATATTGGTTTGTGACTCATACGATAGCGGTCAATTTAGCAATGACAAAAGAAAGACTGATAAACAGTGGCTTTTATGATTTAGCCACCGCCTACCAGTCTGTGCACGTCAACTATTGAAAGCGCCGTGTACCGAACGGTACGCCAGCCTGTCTAACGATTAAGAAAAATGTTATAATAAAACTACCAAATACAGTATCGTAGGGGGATTCGTTATGGCATATATTGTTGGCGCAGATAGATATCAAACAAGAATGGTAACCACTTCATTAGATGACTTAATAAGTAAGGATAATTCTGTCCGAGTAATAGATTCTTATGTAGAATCCTTAAATTTAGAAAATCTAGGTTTTATAGAGTATAGTGGTAGGAATCGAGGACAATCACCTTATCGCCGATCTGATTTATTAAAACTTCATATCTATGGCTATTTAAATAAGATTCGTTCTAGCAGAGCATTGGAAACAGAAGCAAAACGCAACCTGGAATTAATGTGGCTTATAAACTGCATAACACCTGATCATGGTACTATTGCAGGTTTTGTTCAGAAGAATAAGGCTGCGTTTCACAATACATTACGAAATCTTACCCTTATTCTCAAAGGTTGGGGGCTCATTGATGGAGAACTGATTGTTATTGATGGAACTAAGATCCGTGCTCAAAACAGCAAGCATAATTGTATTACGCAAAGCGGTTTAGATAAAAAAATCGAATATGCGGAAGCTCAGATAAATGCATATCTTATGGCAATTGTTAAAGATGAAGCGCTGGCAGATGACCTTACAGATAAACTAAAAACATATCAAGAGCTAAAAGCACAGTATCTTACACAAAAACAGGAATTAAAAGATGAAGGACTGGAACAAAAGAGTTTGACAGATCCTGATTCAAGAAGGATGAAAAATAACGGTTCATTGGATATCTGCTACAATGTACAGTCTGTTGTAGATGCAAAGAATCATTTTGTTGTAGATATTTCGACGACTAATGATATAAATGACCAAAACCAGCTTTACACTATGGCACAAAAAGCATCCGAACTTTTAGAAAAAGAGTCTTCTACAGTTCTGGCAGATACAGGTTATTATAACGGAACGGAGATAAAAAACTGTGTCGATGCCGGAATGAATGTCTTTATAAAAAAAGCTAAAGCGAATAATGCTACAAAGGATAATGAATTTCGCAAAGAAAAGTTTATATATAATGGTGAAACTGATGAATATACATGCCCGGCAGGAGATAGATTACGATTTTTTGAAAATACTTCGAAGAATGGTATGAAGTATCGCAAATATAAGTGTACAGACTGCAATTCATGCAAATATAAAAAAGACTGCACTACTTCTTCATCTGGAAGAACGATACAGCGTTGGGTACATGAAGATGTTCTTGAAACTGTGTATAATGAAACACTAAATAATAACGAGGTTTATAAACAGAGAAGATGTATCGTGGAGCATCCATTTGGGACTATAAAAAGAAGTCTCGGATATAGTTTCTTTCTTCGACGCAGACAAGAGAATGTTGACGCAGAAGCTGCATCTATGTTTATCGCTTATAACTTTAAGCGATTATTAAGCATGTTTTCAACAGAAGAATTAGTAACGAAGTTTGAAGAAAGTGTGAAGTAGCAGGGAGAGGAACATATGTAATTCATGTGAAAAACAAAGATAAAAATGGTATTAAAAAATCGAAGATAAAAATACCGTACATCAGACTGAATTTTCGAATCGTTAGACAGGCTGACGCACGGTGCTGTGAGAGGACGGGAGTTAGTCACTCCCTCCCTCCTACTCGATTAAATTACGGCATTGTCGTCTAATCATTCTTCAATGGAACCAAATACTATCTTTGTAACAGAAACGCTCTTGGGTGCTGACATATTTTTTACTGGAAAATAAGAGGAAAATTAGCTATAATCGTAGTAAGAGCTAGGGGAGAAGAAACAACAGGAATATATAAGGTGCGAAGGAGGAACGCTATGAAATGGAAAGGGCGAAGACTGCTTGCCATGGCACTTACCGGTATCTTGCTGGCAGGATGCGGGGCAGCCGGACAGGTCGATGATTATGCAACGAATGAGGGAAGCACACAGGAGGCTTCCACCAAAACAACGGGAACGGAAAGCGGAGGGATTTCAAAGGACAAGATCAAGGTAGGGGTTTTGCACTTATCCGATCCGGCAGAAGGCAGTGGATATACCTATACACATGATCTCGGCATTCAGGCAATGCAGCAGAATCTTGGATTATCAGATGAGCAGATTGACAGAAAAATAAATGTTGATGATTCGGATAAAGAGGCAACCGAAAAAGCGATTCAGGAGTGTGTGGATGACGGATGCAATATTATTTTTACCACCAGCTGGGGATATATGGATGCCACGGAGGAGATGGCGGAAAAATATCCGGATATATATTTTGCACATGGAACCGGATATAAAAGCAACGGGAAGAATTTTGTAAACTATTTCGGGCGGATCTATCAGGCAAGATATTTAAGTGGAATCGTTGCTGGAATGAATACCAAAACCAATAAGCTGGGCTACGTGGCGGCGATGGATTCCTCCAATTCCGAAGTCACCGGAGGCATTGATGCCTTTGCACTTGGGGTGTATTCCGTGAATCCGGAAGCAAAAGTCTATGTAAAAGTCACAAACAGCTGGTTTGACCCGGATGCGGAGAAAGCAGCAGCACAAACCCTGTTAAATATGGACTGTGATGTGGTCACGCAGCACTGTGATACAGAATATCCACAGACAATGGCACAGGAAAAAGGGGTGTATGGTATCGGGTACAATTCTGATATGAGCAAAAATGCTCCGGATGCCTGCCTGTGCAGTGTGATCTGGAACTGGGGTGCTTATTATACAGCAGCGGTGCAGAGCGTGATTGACGGTACCTGGGATGGAAGCAATTATTATGGCGGTATGAATGAAAATCTGGTAGGGATTACGTCACTTGCTGATTTTTGCACGGATGGAACACAGGAGGCTGTGGATACTGCAAAAGAAGATATTTTATCCGGAAAAAACGGTGTGTTTGACGGTGTGATTGAAACAAATACCGGAGAAACAGTTGGTGAAGAAGGAAAGACGCTGGATGATGCCACAATTACAGGTGGAATCAACTGGTATTTTAAAACCGTTGAAGTGGTAGAATAGGGGGCATATATGAGTATACGAAAGAAAATTCTTGCAACCAGCATAGGACCGGTGCTGGTATTAGGGGTAATTACCCTGCTTTTTATGCTTACGATGGTTAAAAGCTCCCTGATGGATGAGGTACAGGATGCATTAAAAGGTACCGCGGCAGCCACCCTTGCCGCCTATGACCAGAATACCGGGGATTATCTGGAAAGCACCAATGGTGATATCTGGAAGGGAAGCTACAACATATCCAAATCGGAAAATCTGGTGGACCGGATCAAAGAAAATACCGGAATGGATGTGACCTTTTTTTACGGAGATCAAAGAATCATGACCTCGGCACTGGATAAAAACGGCGATCGTATTCTCGGCTCCAAAGCGGGGGAGCGTGTGGTCAGCCAGGTTCTCAAAGGGAAAAAGTCGTATTTTAGTAAAAACGTTTCACTGGATGGGACGCGCAACTATGGATATTTTACTCCGGTATACCAGAATGGAAGTTCGGATGAAGTCGTAGGCATGGTCTTTGTCGGTACCAACAAGGCGAAAAAAGATGCCGTGGTGAATAAAATTCTTGGGATGATTATGTCTGCCATGCTTGCAGTGATGTTTTTATGTATCGTTGTGGCGATGCGCATGGCAGCCTCGATCAGTAAAAATATCAAAAACAGTGTGGCTGTCGTTGGAAAACTTGCAGATGGTGATTTAAATGTGTGGGTAGATGAAAAACTTCTGAAGCGAAAGGATGAGATCGGTGATCTGTCCCGCGGAACCATGACATTAAGGGATGCCATGAAGTCTGTAATCCGGGATATTTCAGAAAATGCAAAGAAGCTGCTTTCAACGTCACAGATTCTGGGTACGGCGGCGGACAATACCAATGGTACAATGTCACAGGTACAGCAGGCGGTCAGCCTTGTAGTGGATAATTCCAGTGAGCAGGCGAAAAATTCGAGAAATACTTCGGATCATATGAAAATTATGGGCGAGAATATCACGGAAACTACAGCAGAGGTACAAAATCTGGATCAAAATGCCACATTTATGCATTCCTCCAGCGAAAATGCTTCCGCAACGCTGGAAAAACTCTGTGGGATCAATGAACAGGTGGAGCAGATGCTGGCACAGGTTCAGCAGCAGACCAACCGGACAAACGATTCTGTACAGAAGATCCAGCAGGCCACAACCATCATTTCCTCCATTGCAGAGGAAACCAATCTGTTGAGCCTGAATGCCTCTATTGAAGCTGCCCGGGCGGGAGAAAGCGGCCGCGGATTCGCTGTGGTGGCAGGTCAGATTAAAAAACTTGCAGAGCAATCGGATCAGTCGAGTCAGGAAATTGAGCAGATAGCGTCAACGCTGATCAGGGATTCTTCCCTTGCTGTGGAAAGTATGCAGAGTATGCAGCAGATTATTACCAGCCAGAGTGAGAGCATGGCAGAGACACAGAATATTGTAAAAGAAGTGCTGGGTGAGATTGGAAATTCCATGCAGAGTATCCGACAGATCAAAGCAAGTACCCAGAGACTGGAAGATTCCAGAAATGAAGTTGTTCAGGCAGTTGGGGAATTGTCCGGAATTGCGGAAGAAAATGTGGAAAGCACGAAAAAAACCTACGATGGAACACAGGAAGTTGTAGAAACGTTCCAGCAGGTATATGTAAGTGCCGAGCAGCTGCGGGAGATTTCTGATAAACTGGTAAAAGGAATCGGGTATTTTCATATTTAAAAGAAACACAGAGTGTCGGAAAATTCCGGCACTCTTTTTATGTCATGAATCTGGTATAAATCCTGTGATTCTGATATTCATAAATTTGTGAATCCGTTACAATAGGGTAAAAGGCTTGAAAATTGAAAGGTTGGAGGTTTCACATGAATTTTGGATATTTTGATGATGAGAAAAGAGAGTATGTAATCACACGCCCGGATACACCGGCGCCGTGGGCGAATTATCTGGGGTCACCGGAGTATGGTGCGCTGATTTCAAATAATGCAGGAGGATACAGTTTTGCCAGATCTGGTGCAAACGGAAGAATCCTGCGTTATATTTTTAACCAGTTTGATCAGCCGGGACGCTATATTTATCTGCGGGATAATGAGAGCAAAGACTACTGGTCTGCATCCTGGCAGCCGGTAGGAAAAGATCTGGAAAGTTATAAAAGTGAGTGTCATCATGGAACAGCATACACAAAGATGCTTGCAGATTACAGTGGAATCCATTCTGAAGTATGTTATTATGTGCCGTTGAATCAGACATATGAGGTCTGGCATCTGAAAGTGACCAATGCGTCAGCGTGTGAAAGAAACCTGACCATCACCGGTTATGCGGAATTTACCAACAACAATAATTATGAACAGGATCAGGTAAATCTGCAGTATTCCCAGTTCATCACGAGTACGGTATTTGAGACAAACCGTATCCGGCATATTATTCACGGTAATCTGGACTGGGTGAAAGAAGGAGAGGAAGTGGATAACAAGCTTGCAATCTCCCGTTTCTTTGCACTGACCGGTGCACCGGTGGACAGTTACTGTGGAGATAAAGAATCGTTTCTTGGACGCTATCACGGATATCATAATCCGGTGGGGGTGGAAAACGGAAAATTATCCGGGGAAATGTGCTACAACGAAAACGGGTGCGGAGCACTGGCAGCTCAGATGCTTCTGAAACCGGGAGAAACAAAGGAAATTGCATTTCTTGTCGGAATGAAAGAACATGAGGAAGCAGAAGCAATCTGTAACCGCTATGCAGATGTGGCAGCACAGTGTGAGACGGAACTGAAAGAACTGACGGGCTACTGGCATGAAAAACTGGAACATTTTCAGGTACATACACCAAGCAGGGAATTTGATACCATGATCAATACATGGAACGCATACAACTGTTTTATGACATTCATCTGGTCACGTGCGGCGTCGTTTTTCTACTGTGGTCTGCGAAACGGTTACGGATACCGCGATACCGTGCAGGATATTCAGGGTGTGATTCATCTTGCACCGGAGATGGCACTCGAAAAGATCCGGTTTATGCTTTCGGCACAGGTGGATAACGGAGGAGGACTTCCGCTTGTCAAATTTACACACAATGCCGGACATGAGGATACGCCGGATGATGCTTCCTATGTACAGGAAACCGGGCATCCGGCATATCGTGCGGATGATGCTCTGTGGCTGTTTCCAACGGTATATAAATATATTGCGGAGTCCGGAAATCTGGCATTTATCGATGAAGTGATTCCGTTTGCCAATAAAGATGAAGCCACTGTATACGAGCACTTGAAGAGAGCACTTGCGTTTTCTGTGAATCATCTGGGACCGCACGGACTTCCGGCAGGACTTTATGCGGACTGGAATGACTGTCTGCGTCTGGGCAAAAATGGAGAGTCCTCGTTTGTTGCACTGCAGTTTTATTATGCAATGACGATTTTAAAACAGTTTGCCGCATACAAAGAAGATCAGGCATATATGGATTATCTGGAAGAAGAACAGAAAAAACTTGGAACATTAATTAACAATCTCTGCTGGAATGAGGATCGTTTTATCCGTGGATTTACGGAAGCCGGAGAGGTGATTGGAAAACGCACGGATCCGGAAGCAAATATGTGGCTGAATCCACAGAGCTGGGCTGTGATCAGTGGACTGGCAACAAAGCAGCAGGCAGAACTTTCCATGGAAAATGTAAGAAAGCGGTTAAACACAGAGTATGGAGCGATTCTGATGGATCCACCATATCACCTGCATGCATTTGACGGAGCACTGGCTGTGATTTACAATCCCGGTACAAAAGAAAATGCCGGTATCTTTTCCCAGTCGCAGGGATGGCTGATTTTGGCAGAAGCATTGCTGGGACATGGGGATCAGGCATTTACCTATTTTATGGAAAATGCACCGTCTGCACAGAACGATCGTGCTGAGATCCGGAAACTGGAGCCATACTGTTATGGACAGTTTACGGAAGGAAAAGACAGCCCGCATTTTGGTCGTTCCCATGTGCACTGGCTGACCGGAACTGCTTCCACTGTAATGGTAGGATGTGTGGAAGGAATCCTTGGCATGCGTCCGGACTTTGGAGGACTTCGTATTGCACCATCCATTCCGGCGGACTGGGATCAGTTTACCATTGAGAAGGATTTCCGGGGAAAACATCTTCATATTGTGGTTGAAAATCCAGAGCATGTACAGAGTGGATGCAAAGCGTTGTACGTGAATGAGGAAAAGATGGAAGACAACTACATTCCGGTAGAAAAAATGACCGATCAGACGAAGGTACGCCTTGTGATGGCATAGAAAGGAGAAGTTATGAAAAACGATATGCAGTTTACAGGAAAAAACGGAGAATTTCAAATCCGTCATATGGTTGAAAAAACACAGCTCAATTTTCCGGTGGCAAATGAAGAGGGAATCAAAAGCAGCGTGACGCAGACCTTCGGCGGCGATTGTAAGTTGGATCAGAACCATTTTCTGCTGGAACCGGTGAGCATCGAAAATCTGCACAATAACAGAAGTACCCGCAATGTCTGGTGTACAATCAACCGGAAGGAACATGTGTCACTGACCGGAGTTTCGGCGCAGGCAGAATATGCACATTTCCTTGGAAAAGAGGATGAAGTGACATTCGATGCCGGATTTATGTGGCAGGAGACGAAGCGGGAATTAAAAGAACAGAAAATCGAGGCAGCCGTGCGGATCTTTGCTCCGCTTGGAGTACCGGCAGAACTGATGCAGGTGCGCGTTACCAATAAATCGGATATGGATATGTGTGTGCGCGTGACTTCTGCTATCCCAATTTACGGCAGAAGCGCGGATAATCTGCGCGATCACCGCCATGTAACTTCCCTGCTTCACCGGATCCGTACTACCGGACGCGGCGTGATCTGTAAACCGGTATTGTCATTTGATGAACGCGGACATCAGAAAAATCATATGATTTATTTTGAGATGGGCAGTCAGGGAGATGGAACAAAACCGGAATCGTTCTTCCCAACGGTGGAATCGTTTATCGGAGAAACCGGAACATTTCTGGCACCGGATGCGCTTAAAAATAAAGGAAAAGGCTGTCCGGCCGGTTGTACCGTGGATGGAAAAGAAGCAATGGGGGCGATGGCATTTCCGGAGATTACCCTTGCAGCAGGAGCACATGTCGATTATATTCTGCTTGGTGGCATGACAGAGGATCCAAAGCTGGCAGAACAGGCAGCAGAAATGTTTTGCACGACCAAACAGGCAGATGCTGCCTTTGAACAGGCAAAAAATTACTGGAATGGGCTGGTCAATATTTCCTTTGAAACCGGAAACCCCAAAGAAGACAGTTATCTGAAATGGATCTGTTTCCAGCCGGTTCTTCGCAGAATCTACGGATGTTCGTTTTTGCCGTACCATGATTATGGCAGAGGCGGCAGGGGCTGGCGTGATCTGTGGCAGGATTGTCTCTCCCTTCTGATTCTCGACCCGAAGGAAGTTCGCTCCATGATTTTAAACAGCTTTGCGGGTGTCCGTTTTGACGGGACCAATGCGACAATTATCGGGGATAAGCCGGGAGAATTTGTTGCAGACCGCAACAATATTACAAGAGTCTGGATGGATCATGCGTACTGGCCGTTTGTTACCACAAAATTGTATCTGAACCAGACGGGAGATCTGGATATTCTGGATCAGAAAGTGGCGTATTTTAAGGATCCGCAGGCAAAGCGTGGAACTGCCGGGGACGCAGAGTGGACACCGGCATATGGGATGCGCCAGAAAGATGTAAATGGCAATATTTACGAGGGCACGGTTTTAGAACATCTGCTTTTGCAGAATCTGTGCGCTTTCTACGAGGCGGGAGAACATGGAATGATGCGTCTTCGCGGTGCTGACTGGAATGATGCACTGGATATGGCAGCGGAAAAAGGAGAAAGCGTGGCTTTTACCTGTGCGTATATCGGAAATCTCCGTGATTTGGCAGATACCCTTGAAAAATACGAAGCGGCAAGCGGAAAGAAAGAGATTACGCTGGCAAAAGAGATGGAAATTCTGATCAGACAGGATCGCACATCGTATGATTCGGCAGAAAAACGGAATGTTGTTTTAAACAATTATGTGAGTCAGTGTGTGCATAATATTTCTGGAGAACAGATTTCTGTGGATATCAGTACTCTGGTGCAGAATCTGCGGGAGCGTGCTGACTGGTATACCGGATTGATCCGTACGCAGGAATGGGTAACGGATGAAAACGGAAATGGCTGGTTTAACGGATATTATGATAATCACGGCAGACCGGTGGAAGGCAAAAGGGATAATCATGTCCGTATGATGCTGACCGGTCAGGTATTTTCTGTTATGGGAAATGTCGCAGATGATGCACAGACCGCTGCGATTATAAAAAGTGCAGACCTGTATCTGTATAAAAAAGAGGTGGGAGGCTACCGGCTGAACACGGATTTTAAGGAAGAAAAATTTGATCTGGGACGAATGTTTGGATTTGCTTATGGCGAAAAAGAAAATGGTGCGGTTTTTTCCCATATGACGGTGATGTATGCAAATGCATTGTATCAGAGAGGTTTTGTAAAGGAAGGATATAGGGCATTGTACACTCTGCTCGAACAGGCCATGAACACACCGGTGAGCCTGATGTATCCGGGAATTCCGGAATATTTTGATGCGGACGGAAAAGGCAAATATCCGTATCTGACCGGGGCAGCCAGCTGGTATATGATGACAATGGTTACACAGATTTTGGGATTCCGCGGAGAATGGGGAGATCTGGTACTAGAACCCAAAATTCTGTTGCGGCAGTTTGACGAAAGTGGCAATTATTCGGCACAGTTCCCATTCCGTGGACAGACATACGCAGTGGTTTACCAGAATCCACAAAAGAAAGAATATGGGGATTACCGGATCACGGAAGTATGGCTGGATGGTCAGCGGTATGCCGGAGAAACAAATACAGGCATCTGCATTCCGTTTGCCGTACTTGAAGGAAAAGAAAACCATACACTTCGGATTGTTCTGGGATAGCAGAATTTTACCATGTGCTTTTGTACTTGGAACTGCGGTATTGTTTTGGGGTCATACCGACATAGTGCTGGAATGTCTGGATAAAATGACTCTGGGAAGAAAATGATAAATAGTTTGCAATCTGAATGTAGGTAAAATCGGAAAAGCGCAGAAGATTCTGCGCTTTTTCGATTTTTTTTTCGCGGATATAATCACTGATCGACACACCGAGGTTCTGCTTAAACAACCGGGACAGATAGCTGGCAGACAAATTGGTGCAGACCGCAAGATCTTCCACGGTGATTCTTGCACTGATGTGGGCATAGATATAATCAATACACTGTGCAACCGGTTTGGATAATGCGGTATTCTTCTGCAGAAGGCGCATTTTTCCGGTGAAGTCAAGAGCCATCTCATGATGCAGATCTGATATTTCCTGAGTGGTGCTGCAGGCATCCATGTGAATAATGTAAAAGTCGCTCAGACGGTAGGCCTGCTCTGTTTCCATGCCGCCGTCAATGCAATACCGTGTGACCAGTGCAACGGTAACAACAAAATGATATTTTAAGTTTGTCAGGGGATTTTTGGAAAGAATTCCCATGCCTTCGGGATTGGTAAACGCTTCTTCCTTTAAATTTTTACTGACTGCTTCGATGTTTCCGTCTTTTACGGCTTCAAAAAAGGAATATTCCTCGGAAAGCGCACGATGATGGATTTCGTATTCGCTGTCTTCGATTTCTTTTTTGCTCCATTGATTTTTCAGCATGACAAGACCTCCTATTTATATCTGTAGATTATGTCATGAATCTGATATATTTGCAAGCATTTTTGTATCAGAACCCATTGGAAAACTCTATAATAAAACCATGCTTAAGGCAGAAAAGAAAAGGAGGAAATTTACTATGAAAAAGAAAGCAGTCAGTACATTATTATGTGCAGCCATGGTAGCAGGAATGCTTGCAGGTTGCGGAAGAGGGAGTGATTCCGGTACACCGTCAGATACATCCAAGGGGGATGCGTCAAACGCAACAGAAAGTGCTTCATCAAATCTGAAAGATGATGGAAAGGTATTAAATATTTACTGCTGGAACGAGGAGTTCAAGAGCCGTATTACCGCACACTATCCGGATTACAAGGAAGTGGATGCAACACACGGAAAAATCGGAGATGTGGATGTTGTATGGAACATCACACCGAGTGATGACAATGCATATCAGAACAACCTGGATGCAGCACTGTTAAATCAGCAGGATGCTCCGGCAGATGACAAGATTGATATTTTTCTGGTAGAAGCAGACAACGCATTAAAGTATGTAGATACGGATTACACAGCGCCGGTAAAAGATCTTGGAATTACCGATGCGGATCTTTCCAAGCAGTACCAGTACACAAAGGATATCGTAACCGATTCCAAGGGAGTGTTAAAAGGAGTTTCATGGCAGGGCTGTCCAGGCGTTCTTTTCTATAACAGGGAGGCTGCAAAGGATGTACTGGGAACCGATGATCCGGATGAAGTACAGAATTATGTATGTGACTGGGATACTTTCAATGATACTGCTGCAAAAATGCAGGCAAAAGGTTACAAGATGATTTCATCTGTAAATGATACATACCGTGTATACTCCAACAATGTCTCAAGCAAGTGGGTAGAAGACGGAAAAGTACAGGTAGATGACAATATCATGAAATGGGTGGACGATTCCAAGAAACTTGTAGATGCAAAAGAGGCAGGAACCTTTGATATGTGGTCCGATGACTGGTCAAAGGGATTCTATCCGGACGGAAAAGTATTCTGCTACTTTGGACCGGCATGGCTTGTAAACTTCTCTATGGCAGCTGATACCGAAGGATCTATCGGTTACAACGGCGGATGGGGTGCAGCCCAGGGACCACAGGGATTCTTCTGGGGCGGTACATGGATCTGCGCAGCACAGGATACAGATAATGCAAGTCTTGTAAAAGACATTATGTTAAAGATGACAACCGATGATGACATCATGAAAGACATTGTTTTAGATGATGATGATTTCGTAAACAACAACACCGTTATGAACGGACTGGCAGACGGATCGATTAAGGCAAAAGACGGAAAAGAATATAGCAGCAAGATCCTTGGAGGACAGAACCCACTGTCTATGTACTGCGCAGGTGTTGAGACATTGAATCTGAGCAACATTTCCGCATATGACCAGGGCTGCAACGAAGAGTTCCAGAAAGCAATGAAGAATTACTTTGAAGGAAAGGCAACCAAGGACGATGCATTAGAGTTATTCTACAAAGGTGTTACCGAGAAATATCCAGAGCTTACTTACTAATTTTTGTTACACATAAGGTCTGAAGCCGGAGCCACCTCTCCCATATTATGGCTCCGGTGGGACGACCGCCAATACCGCGGAGGTAGAAATATGAATAAGAGTAAAGGAAAGGTCGTTCGTTACAACAAATGGGGGTATATATTTCTGATTCCATTTCTTGTTGTATATGTCGTTTTTCAGCTGATTCCGTTAATCAGTACAATTTATAACAGTTTTTTCGAAAATTATATGTCAGGTCTGAATCAGATTGGACCGACATTTGTAGGTTTAGAGAATTACAAAGCATTATTTCAGGGAGGAGATATCTGGATTTATTTAAAAAATACGATGATTCTCTGGATCATGTGTTTTATTCCACAGATCTTTTTATCTCTTTTGTTAGGAGCCTGGTTTTCAGATGTACGTCTGAGACTGAAAGGTTCACGGTTTTTTAAGACCGTCATTTATTTACCAAACCTGATTATGGCATCTGCATTTTCGATGTTATTTTTCACTTTGTTTTCGGATGCAGGTCCGATCAATTCCCTTTTGATGCAGATTGGATTTATCTCAGAGCCATATAAATTTTTGTCCCATACCGGAAGTGCCAGAGGACTTATTGCACTGATGAACTGTCTGATGTGGTTCGGAAATACGACCATTCTTCTTATGGCAGGAATGATGGGAATAGACACATCTTTATTTGAGGCAGCAGAAGTGGATGGGGCAACTTCCACACAGGTATTTTTCAAGATTACACTGCCTCTGCTTCGCCCGATTCTGATCTATGTGGTGATTACTTCACTGATCGGTGGGTTGCAGCTTTTTGATGTGCCACAGATTCTGACCAATGGAACCGGAAATCCAATGCGTTCCACGATGACATTGATTATGTATCTGAACAAGCATCTGTACAGCAAGAACTATGGTATGGCAGGAGCACTTTCTGTGGTACTGTTCATCATTACAGGACTTTTGAGCCTGCTTGTATTTAAAGTATCCGGAAACGATAAGAGAAAGGGGTGATTGTGATGGCAAAAAATAAGAAAGATGTCGAAGGAGGACTTGGCATTCATGCCAGACGTGCCATCGCGTATATTGTTTTAATTATAATTTCATTTTTCTGTCTGTTCTGGTTTTATATTATGTTTATCAACGCCACCCGTTCTAAGGGGGAGTTGAAAGCCGGGTTTACAGCACTCCCAAGTGATCATCTGCTGATAAACTGGAACAATCTGGTGCATGGAACACTGCCGATCTGGTCGGGTATGTTTAACAGCCTGATCATTGCAGCGGCAACTGCCGTTTTGTGTGTATATTTTTCTACTATGACAGCGTATGCCATCCATGCATATGATTTTAAATTAAAGAAATTTATTTATCCGTTTATCCTGATGATTATGATGATTCCGACACAGGTGACGGCACTTGGATTTATCAAACTGATTACAGGTATGGGGCTGATGGATTCTTTTATCCCATTGATCGTCCCGGCAATTGCATCTCCGGTTACCTTCTTTTATATGAAACAGTATATGGAGAGCGCACTGCCACTGTCACTGATTGAGGCTGCACGTATAGATGGCTCCGGGGAGTTTCGTACATTTAACAGCATCGTACTCCCACTGATGAAGCCGGCAATTGCAGTACAGGCAATCTTTGGTTTCGTCAGCAGCTGGAACAATTACTTTACACCAGCTCTGGTATTACATGATGACAAGAAAAAGACACTTCCGATTCTGATCGCGCAGCTGCGTGGTGCAGACTGGTTGAAGTTTGATATGGGGCAGGTATATGTCATGATTACATTTTCCATTCTGCCGGTTATCATTGTGTATCTGATTCTTTCGAAGCATATTGTACAGGGTGTTGCTTTGGGAAGTGTAAAAGGATAAAAATATTTTCAGGGGGGTTTTTACAATGAAAAACAAAAAGTTATGGAAACAGATGGGGGCGGCAGCGATCGCTGCTGCCATGGTGATGAGCACCATACCGGCAGAACCAGTACAGGCTGCAAGTGGTAAAACGCTTGTGGTTTCTACACAGAAGCAGCTGAATCAGGCGTTGAAAGCTGTAAAAGGAAAAAAAGCAGCTGTTATTACGGTAAAATCCGGGAAAAAAGTTACGATTACGATTCCAAAAGGTTCATATCAGGTTACCATTAAAGTAGTTGGGGAGAAAGCAACGGTTGTAAATAAGGGGACAGTAAAGGAAATTGTTGTAAACAGCAAGGGGACGGCTGCCATCAAAAACAATGGCACCATAAAGAAGGTGACGGTACAGAATGCCAAAAGTGTTTCCTTTTCCGGAAACGGAAAAAAGACCATACCAGTTGTCGTAAATGCAAAGGATGTTTCAGTGACAGCGGCAGTGCCGGTAGCGATCACTGCAAAGAAAGATATGAAGATTGTGTTCAAAGAAGGCGCGGAAAAATCAACTGTTACGTGTGAGAAAAAAGCGGAAGTACAGATAGATAACCGTACAAAGAAAAACATATCGGTAAAAATGGCAGATGGAACAAAAGAGAACATAACATCCGGGGAAGTGGCAACAATTACTCCGGATGGAAAGAAAGAAGACCGTTCGGATGAGGACAAGAATGATTCGAAGGATGAAACAAAAGAGAATCAGGACAGCGATACATCTGGTGGGAATTCCTCGGGTGGAAGTTCATCTGGTGGGACAATAGAAAATCCATCAAAACGGACAGAGGCAGAGCTCTTAAAAGAGGGATATCAACTGAAGTGGCAGGATAATTTTGACGGAGATACCTTAAACCGTGCCGACTGGAACGTGGAACTGCACAAAAAGGGCTGGGTCAATGAGGAATGGCAGGCATATGTGGACTCCGATAAAAATATTCAGGTAAAAGATGGAAAACTGCTGATCAAACCGGTGGAAACCGTAAATGAGGACGGAACCAAATCGTATACATCGGGACGTATCAATACGCAGGGCAAGCATGATTTTAAGTATGGATACTTTGAGTGCCGTGCAAAGGTTCCGACCGGAAAAGGCTATCTGCCGGCATTCTGGATGATGCCTACCGATGAAAATCTTTATGGACAGTGGCCGAAATGCGGCGAGATCGACATCATGGAAGTCATGGGACAAGAAACCAATAAAGCATATGGTACGATTCATTACGGTGAGCCGCATGACCAGAGCCAGGGAACCTATACCGTGGATGCAAAAGATAATTTTGCAGATCAGTATCATACATATGCCTGTGACTGGGAGCCAGGAAAGATTACCTGGTATATTGATGGTGTGAAATTTCATGAAGAGTCCGACTGGTTTTCTGCAAAGAGCGGGCAGGGCGAAGTGGCTTATCCGGCACCGTTTGATCAGCCGTTTTATATGATTTTGAATCTGGCGGTCGGTGGCAGCTGGGTAGGGTATCCGGATGATTCGACCACCTATGCCGATCAGCAGTTTGCAGTGGATTATGTGAAAGTATATCAGAAAGACAGTTATGACGAAAATGTGGAAAAACCGGTAAAGAATGTTATTTTAAGAGAGCCGGATACAACGGGAAATTATATTAACAACGGTGATTTCTCCATAGCAGAGAATTTAAGTGATGACAAAAACTGGAAATTTCTTACCACTTTAGATGGTGATGGAAAAGCAGAAATTAAGAATCATGAGATGGTTATTTCTACAGTAAATGTGGGAACCGCAGATTACAGCATTCAGCTGGTACAGCCGGATGTGCCGTTACAAAAAGGCGGAACATATAAAGTAACCTTTGATGCTTATGCGGATGAGGCGCGTACAATGATTGCAGATATTTCCGGACCGGATCATAATTATACGAGGTATTGGAAGGATACAAAAGTGGAACTTGGAACACAGAAAAAGACATATACTTATGCGTTTCAGATGACAGGTTCCGATGATGCCAACGGACGTCTGGAATTTAATCTGGGAAATACTGCTTCCACAGCAGCAGTGCACCTCTCCAATGTGCGCATTGAAAAGACCGGATATGAAGAAATCAAAGAAGACACCACAAAGAAAGTGCTTGCAGACGGAAATTATGTCTACAACGGTTCCTTCCAGGAAGGGAAGAATCGTCTGGGTTACTGGGACATCACGAAACCGGAAAATGCAACCACAGAGGTAACCGGTCTGGAAGATGGACGCCGTCTGAAAGTGGTAAGCCCAAAAGGAACTGTGGTAACAGCAGGACAGCAGGGGCTTGCTCTGAGCGAGGATACAAAATATGTGCTCAGTTTTTCGGCTCAGGCAAACGAAGCAGAAACTATGACAGTACATGTTGCCGGACAGAAATTTCAGGCAGAACTTACCAATGAAAAGAAAAATTACAGTTTTTCTTTTCAGACGGCAGCGGATCTGACAGATAAGAATATTTCCTTTGATCTCGGGCTGGGAACAACCGTATATCTCGACGATGTGCGGATTGATGAGGAGAGTCTGATCAAAAACGGAAGTTTTAATGCAGGCATGGCAGGTTTTGAAGTCTATTGCTATACACCATCCAATGTAACGTATGTTGTTGACTCCTTAAACGAAGACAATGCGGCAGATTTCACAATTAACGATACCGGAGAAGCTGACTGGCATATCCAGTTAAAGCAGACAGGGGTAAAACTCGAACAGGGACAATGGTATCGACTCTCCCTGAAAATGAAATCTTCTATCGACCGTAAAGTGTCTTATGCGTTGCAGAGAGATGGAAGCACCCATAAGGATGCAGATGGAAATGAGGACTGGACTCCATACTGCCAGGAAACCGTAGATCTGACCGGCGAATATCAGACGATCACGAAAGAGTTTCAGATGAAAGAGGATACAGATCCGGAAACGATCTTTAATATTGCCATGGGTGCAGTCGGTGGAAAACAGATCACACAGCAGCACAGAATCTGTATGGATGACATTGTGCTGGAAAAGATAGAGGCACCGGAGATCAAGCCGGAGGAAACCGGAAAGAATCTGCTGACCAATGGAGATTTTTCGGATGGAACGAATGGATGGGGCATTAATACAAATGCTGATCAGACGGCAACAACAGTAGTTACTGATGGCGGTATTGTGTTTCAGGTGAAAAATCCGGGCGAAAATGACTGGGATGTTCAGCTTAATCAGCATGGATTTACACTTGAAAAAGGATGTAAATATCGTGTAAAATTCAAAGTCACTTCGACGAAAGCACGAACCATAAAACTCGGCTTAATGGATAACAATTGCCAGAAGTGGTATGGCGGAGAAGATATTTCTCTGGGGGAAGCAGAGGAAAAGGAAGTTAGTTATGAATTTACGATGCAGCAGGACACAGATAATGATTCAAAAATGTTTATTTCCATGGGAAAAATCAGTGATGAAAATACACCAGCTTCAGACATTACGCTGACGAATTTCTCTCTTGAGAAGATCACAGAGTAGTACCAGAAAGATAGTTTAAAAAGAAAACAGAAAAGACACCATGACAGAATCCATTTTTACGACAGGGGGCGTGTCATGGCGTTTTTCTGCATATTGGGGGAAGAAAAGGGGGGGGGGAAGAGGAGTAATAAAAGGAGGCATTTGAATGAGAAAGAAGAGTTGGAAACAGGTAGCGGCAATTGTCATATGTGCGGCATTATTAAGTGGATGTACGGGAGAAAACGGACAGGAAAAAAATACCGGGCGTAAGGAAGGACAGGTTGTAAATATTTATTGCTGGAATGATGAGTTTAAGGAAATTTATGACAAATATGCATCAGATCTTGCTAAAAAACACGATGTTGAAGTGAACCTTGTCATAATTTCCAGTGATAACAATGCCTATCAGATCAATCTGGATGAAGCATTAAAAGAGCAGAATACATGTATTGATGATGACAAAGTGGATTTGTTTTTAATTGAGGCAGATTATGCATCAAAATATGTAAAGTCAGATAATTCCATTGATGTAAAAAAAACAGTGGGACTGACCGATGAGGATCTGAAGCAGCAATATGATTATACAAAGAAAATTGTATCGGAAAATGGAATACAAAAGGGAGTGACCTGGCAGGCAACGCCGGGATTGTTTGCGTATCGCAGGTCCATTGCAAAAAAGGTATTGGGTACAGACGATCCGGATCAGGTACAAAAGCAACTGAAGGATTGGGATAAGTTTGATCAGGTTGCACAGAAGATGAATGCCGCCGGATATAAAATGTTATCGGGATATGATGATTCCTATCGGGCATTTTCCAACAATGTCTCACATCCCTGGGTGGTCGATAACAAGATTGTTATAGATGAAAATATCAAGAAGTGGATTCGTCAGACGAAGGAATATGCTCAAAAAGATTATAACAATCATACTACACTGTGGAGTCCGCAGTGGACGCAGGATCAGGGACCGGATGGGAATGTTTTTGGCTTTTTCTATTCGACCTGGGGTATTAATTTTACTCTGATGGGAAATGCATTGGCAGACAGTAGTAAACCAGCAGAAAAAGGAAATGGAATTTACGGAGATTATGCCGTGTGTGAAGGTCCACAGGCATATTACTGGGGCGGTACATGGATGTGTGCGGCGCAGGGAACCGATAATATTCCTTTTATCAGGGATTTGATGAAGCGTCTGACGTGTGATACCAAAACCATGAAGCAGATTACATTGGATACGCAGGACTATACGAATAATGAGAAAGCAATGGATGAGATTGCAAAAAGTGACTATCAGTCGGATTTCCTTGGTGGACAAAATCATATTGCACTTTTTGCAGAGGCTGCAAAGAAAATTGATATGAGTAATATATCAGATTATGATAAGGACTGCAATGAGCAGATTCAACAGTGTCTGCATCCGTATTTTGAAGGTAAAATTTCACTTGCGCAGGGAATGGACGATTTTTATAAAAAGATGGAGCAATTGCATCCGGAATTATCCCATTAATTTAGGCAGAAAGAGAGGAAATACCTATGAAGTGGTTGAATCAGATCAGTATTAAAGTAAAGGTTATGCTGCCAATTTGTATTTTGGGAATTGTTATTCTTTTGGCAAGTATTTCAAGTCTTGTAAATTCGAAAAGGCTGTTGCAGGCGGGGGTCGTAATTTCGCAGGATTGTTCGAAGAGTATTGAACTATTGATGGATATGTCATCCGAACTGGAATCCATGGGGAAAAATATGTATGGACACTGTGATGCGGAAAATTCTATTTCCAAAGAAAGCTTTGCAACATCCATCCATGAAAAGCTGGAATCTATGGATAGTTATTTTAAAAAGTATAAAAAACAGAAAAAAACAGCGCGGGAAAAAGAATATTTCGGGGCATTACAAAATCGCTTTAAAAAGTATAAAGAAGGAATGGAACAGGTCCTTACCGCAAGTTCAAAAGGCGATGCGGATGGTGCAACGGAGGCAATCAATGTGATACAGAAACCTTCGGAAGATTATCTTGCAAAGAAAATCAGCAGTCTGATTGCTATGCGGAAACAGGCAATGAATGATTCATTACAAGCACAGCAGGCAGCATATGAATTTTCAAGAAATTCTGCTATTGTATTCATTGCAGTTTCAACGCTTATGATTTTGTTTTCTCTTTGGATATGTCTGAAGGGGATTGTAGCACCGATGCACTATATCAGTCAGACATTGCAGAAAATGGTGGCAGATATTGAAAAAAATCAGGGAGATCTTTCTGTAAGATTAAAGATTTCAGGAAAAGATGAGATTGGTAAAGTCGGAAGGAATGTAAATGCATTTATTGATACGCTTCAAAATGTTATGGGACGGATTACAGACAGTTCTTTGCGTATGAACCAGATTATCCGGGAGGTGGATGACAAGGTACGTAGTTCAAACGAAAATTCGGATGATATTTCCGCTGCCATGGAAGAATTATCGGCATCCATGATTTCCGTTGCGGATATGGTTTCCGGGATTACAAAAAATATGAAAGAAGTGGAAGATCGTACGAAAGAACTTTCGGAAAAATCGGATGGTCTTTTATCCTATTCAGATACGATGGATCAGAACGCGGATAAACTCAAAAATGATGCAATTTTAAATAAAAAAAATACGGGAGAAATTGTCACTGATATTATCGGAAAACTGCAAACAACAATTCAGGAAAGTAAAAAAGTAGAAAAAGTCAGTGAACTTACTAACGATATTTTAAATATTGCAGATCAGACCAATCTGCTTGCATTAAATGCATCCATTGAGGCAGCACGTGCAGGTGAAGCAGGACGTGGTTTTGCAGTAGTTGCCTCTGAAATTGGTAAATTATCGGAATCCAGCAGGGACGCAGCGGTTAATATCCAGTCCATCAATAGTACCGTGATTGGAACCGTGCAGGAATTGATAAAAAATGCTAACGCGCTGGTAACTTATATGGAACAGAATATACTTCCGGATTATGACAATTTTGTGTGTGCTGGGGCACAGTATAATGATGATGCAGTCTATATTAATGAAGTGGTTGAGAAGTTTCATCAGATGGCGGCAGATTTAAAACAGCGCACCGAGTCAGTAATGGAATATATTTCACAGATTCAGAGGGCGGTAGAAGAAGGTTCTGAAGGTATTAATCTTGCTGCAAAAAATACAGCCACGCTTTCCGAAGAAATTTCACACATTTCCAGCCAAATCATGTATAATAAAAAAATAGCTGATGTACTCAGTGAAGAAGCAGAACACTTTATTTAATAAAGGACACAGATGGAGAAGGCATGAAACGAAAAATTGCAATTATTGCAGACGGATGGCGCAGACATATTACATATGTCTGGATCCGGGGATGCAGGAATTACATCAAAGAACATGAGCTGGATATAGAAATTTCGGTATTTCACAGTTTCGGAAATTTCAGCAGGGATGAAAAATTCAATGCAGGAGAATACAATATCATCCATCTGCCGGATTTGTCACAGTTTGATGGTATTATTCTGGAAGTTACGAATATGCTGAATCAGAAAAAGAAACAGCAGATCATACGGATTATTCAGGAGTCTGGGGTACCGGCAGTATCGCTGCTTGAAAAAATTCCGGGATTGTATCATGCAGGACCGGACAATTACGCAACAATGGAACAGATGGTGGAGCATCTGATAGTGGCTCATTCCTGCAAAACATTAAACTATGTGGGAGGACCGGCAGACAGCCAGGAAAATCTTTTGCGTTGGCAGGCTTATGAAGATGTCCTGCAAAGATATGGAATTCCGCTTGAAAATGACAGAATCTGGAATGAAAGCTATGAAGTGGAGAGCGGTGTCCGTGCATTCATACATTTTCAGGAAAAACATCTGCTGCCGGATGCCTTTGTCTGCGCAAATGAGAATATTGCGGTGGGGCTCTGCCATCAGGCACAGCAGGAAGGATTTAAAATTCCGGCTGATTTTTGTGTGACAGGATTTGATAATTTTGATAAAGCATCTTATTACAGACCGCGGATTACGACGGTGTCATACGAGAGAGAAGTCATTGCTGAGGCAGCCATGGATCTTTTGGTACAGATCTGGGGGCAGAATACAACAGCTGACTGTAAAACGGTTCCTGTACAAATGTTGTTTCAGGATAGTTGTGGCTGTAAACCAGAACAGGTAAGAAGCAGGAGTGAATATATTGAAGACCGGATTTTTCAGGAAGTGAGGGAAATTGATCTGCACAATGAGATTATGGAATTAAAGCACAATCTTATCGAGTGTGAAGATTATAAGCAGATGGCACAGTATTTTACAAAATGTGTCTGTGGTCTGCGTTGTAAAGGCGTGCGTATCTGGATGAATCAGGATCTGGTGGAGGAATCATTGAGCGATTCCATGGGTGAGGCTTCTTATATTACAGATGGATATCCGGATACCATGCACGTGATCTGTGAAAAGGGAATGGAGCAGGAATATTCATTGTATGTGTATGTACCACTGCATTTCCGGGAGCGGGAAGTAGGGTATGTTGTTCTGGCAGACTGCGATTATATGCTTGAAAATCAGTTCTTGTTTGAAACAATGAATACGTATCTGGAATCCCTGGAATATCTGTATCGCAAACTCAGGCTTCGAAAAGCAAACGAAAAATTATCCCGGTTGTATGTGCTGGATTCTCTTACAGGGTTGTATAACCGTATGGCATACCAGGAGTTTGCAGAGCCTTTGTATGAAAAATGCAGATTGCAAAAAAAACCGGTGACGGTTATGTTCATTGACGCGGATCATCTGAAATATATTAATGATACGTTTGGGCATGATATGGGGAATCTGGAAATTCGTGGGATAGCAGATGGGATTCGTAAAGTATTTCCGCCGGAAGCCGTTTCCATGCGGTACGGTGGAGATGAGTTTGTTGTACTGCTTCCGGGATGTGAAAAAACGCAGGCTGAAAGTTTAAAGGCAGCGTTTTTAAAAGCATTGGATGAAATATCAAAAAGTCTTCATGCTGAATTTGATGTGGAAGCGAGTATCGGATATGAGGTAGTTCTCTGCGGGGAAAAAAGTCTCAATGAATGTATCAATAATGCGGATGAAAAAATGTATCAGTTTAAAAAAGCGCGGAAAGCACAGCGCGAATAAGTGCTGTTTCTGGGAACCGGATGTCCGGTTCCCATTTTTTCTGAAATGATTGCAAAAGTACGGAAAATACCGTAAGATATAGGAATGAAGAAGGAGAACGGCATGTATTATTTGATGAATAAAAATGAGAAAATTGCAAAGACGGCATTTGAAGGGGGGCATGCCTGACTCCGGAGACGAGAAAGACGCTGATTGGACTGCGGGAGTTTGCGTTTGAGAAGCACCCGAAATATAACCTGCCGGACTGGAGGTTAGAGGCACTGACTGCTGAGATGCATGCGATCATAGATGCGATTCTGGAAAAGGATGCTTTAAGAACGAAACAGATTGCGGTAAAATAAAAGTAGTTTTCAGAAAGAGAGAATAGAACATGAAGAAGCGAATCATTTCCGTGCTGCTTGCAACAGTGTTTGCGCTGTCTGTGATTGGATGCGGAACGAAAGATACAAAGGAACAGGATGCCTACCGGCAGTATGGAATTACCTGCATGGAGAGCGGAAAGTATGAAGATGCGGTCAAGGCATTTCAGAATGCGCTTGGAGAGTCGATCGGACATATCGGGGAGAAAGAACTGGATATCTGTTTTTACAAGGCAAAAGCACAGGCACTGAACGGAAAGACAAAAGATGCACTTGCAACGTATGATGCCATTATCAAATATAATAAAGATGCACGCGCATACTATCTGCGTGGAGATCTTTATATGGATATGGGAGAAGAAAAAAAGGGCAAGGCAGATTTTGAGAGTGCTGTGCAGCATGGCAAAAAAAATTATGAAATCTACATTGGAATCTATGAGTCTTTGAGCCGGCATGAGAAAAAGGACGAGGGACAGAAATATCTGTCGGCTGCGATGGAGATCAAAGGGGATAAACCGGAAGACGAACTGTATAAAGGAAGAATCAGTTATCTGCTCGGTGAAAACAAAGATGCCATCAGTTATCTGGAAAAAGCAAAAGAACATAAGCAGATGCTGGCATCGTATTATCTGGGACTTGCATATGATGCCAATGGAGATTCGGACAAGGCAAAGAAATGTATCGCGGAGTATATAAAGAGTGGAGTGGCTACATCCTATGATTTGTATGAACTTGGCATGCAGGAGATGCAGGATGGAAATTATAAGAATGCATTGACGTATTTTAATTCCGGTCTGGAACTGGAGAAAGTGCCGAATAAGCAGAATCTGATGAAAAGTGCCATTGCGGCATATGAGTACAGTGGCGACTTTGATTCCGCGAAAAAGATGATGAAGGAATATTTAAAGGCTTATCCGGATGATGAGGAAGCAAAACACGAAAATACATTTTTGGAGACTAGATAATGGGTGAACCAATTGTTTTAGAAGATTTTAAAGAGAGAGTTATTCTGGTGGGTGTAAGTGAGCAGGATGGAGACGATGCAGAGGATTCGCTCGCTGAGCTTGCCGAACTGGTAAAGACTGCGGGGGCATCGGTTGCCGGTACGCTGATCCAGAAACGGGAGCTGATCCATCCGGGAACCTATGTGGGAACCGGAAAAGTAGCAGAGATTGCAGAACTTTTAGAGCACACGGGGGCAACGGGAATTGTCTGTGATGATGAATTGTCCCCTGCGCAGTTAAAAAATCTGGAGACGATGTTAAATACCAAGGTGATGGACCGGACGCTTATCATACTGGATATTTTTGCAGCCCGTGCAACAACCAGTGAGGGAAAAATTCAGGTGGAACTTGCTCAGCTGAAGTACCGCCTGAGCAGATTAACTGGACTTGGCAGATCCATGTCCCGTCTGGGTGGTGGAATCGGTACCCGTGGACCGGGAGAAAAAAAGCTTGAGATTGACCGCCGTCTGATCAATGACCGGATTGCACAGCTCAACCGGGAATTAAAAGAAGTGGTCAAACACCGCGAAATTGCCAGAGCAAAAAGAGAGCGCAATGCAGTTCCGGTTGTGGCAATTGTCGGATATACAAATGCCGGAAAATCCACCCTCCTGAATCATCTGACGGACGCAGAGGTTTTAGAGGAGGATAAACTGTTTGCAACGCTGGACCCGACGACACGGATGCTGGAGCTGGAAGGACACCAGCAGGTGCTGCTGACGGATACGGTAGGTTTTATACGGAAACTGCCGCATCATCTGATTGAGGCATTTAAAAGTACACTGGAAGAAGCAAAATATGCGGACTATATTATTCATGTAGTGGATGCTTCCAATCCGCAGCGCGACAAGCAGATGTATATCGTCTATGAGACACTTGATCATCTTGGAGTTAAAAATAAAAAAATTCTGACGCTTTTTAATAAGATCGATATCAGAACCGATGATGACCCACTGCAGGATTTTCGTGCGGATCATGTTCTTCAGATTTCCGCAACGGAAAATGTCGGACTGGATGCAGTAAAAGATGTGCTGCAGGAAATGTTAAGAGAAGATAAAATTTATATTGAACGCGTGATTCCCTATGCGCAGGCAGGTGTATTGCAGCTTGTACGAAATAAGGGAGAACTTGTCTCAGAAGAGTATGTGCCGGAAGGAATTTCCATTCGGGCATATGTCCCTATGGAGGTATACGGAAAACTGTAATCGCTGTGTGTGAAATTTTATAATCCTTTCTTTTGGCTATGGTTTTAATGGAAATAAATGAAAAAATAAGTAAATAACAGGAAATACAAGTCGGAACAGGTAACTTTTTGGAAAATTAATGGGAATAGGAAATTGTGGAATATGGGTGGATTTCCTAAAATATAGGCATCTAATGATAATATGATTTTACAGGAGGACAGTCAGGATGTCAGATGTTGTTGAAAAACAGCCGTTAACCGAAGATTACCTGAAGAAGATGGATGCCTACTGGCGCGCAGCCAATTACCTTGGTGCCGCACAGTTATATCTGCTGGATAATCCACTTCTTCGAGAGCCGCTTACCAGAGATCAGGTAAAGAAAAAGATTGTTGGTCACTGGGGAACCGTACCGGGACAGAACTTTGTCTATGTACATTTAAACCGTGTGATCAAAAAGTATGATCAGGATATGATTTTAATTTCCGGCCCGGGACACGGCGGAAACTTCTTTGTTGCCAATACTTATCTGGAAGGTACCTACAGCGAGGTATATCCAAATATCGGAGAAGATCTGGATGGACTGAAGAAACTGTGTAAGCAGTTCTCTTTCCCGGGAGGAATCTCCAGCCATGTAGCTCCGGAAACTCCGGGCTCCATCAACGAAGGTGGTGAGCTGGGATATTCCCTGGCACATTCGTTTGGTGCGGTATTTGATAACCCGGATCTGATTGCTGCCTGTATCGTGGGAGACGGTGAGTCCGAGACCGGACCTCTTGCAACTTCATGGCAGTGTAATAAGTTCTTAAATCCGGAGAGCGATGGAGCGGTTCTTCCGATCCTTCATCTGAATGGATATAAGATCAGTAATCCAACCATTCTTGCACGTATTTCTCATGAAGAACTTGAGCATTTCTTTGATGGATGCGGATGGAAACCATATTTTGTAGAGGGCGATGATCCAATGACCATGCACCGCAAGATGGCAGAGACGCTTGATACCGTTATGGACGAAATCAAGGCGATCCAGAAGAATGCAAGAGAAAACCACGATACCACAAGACCAAAGTGGCCAATGATTGTACTTCGTACTCCAAAGGGATGGACAGGGCCAAAGGTTGTAGACGGAAAGCAGATCGAGGGATCTTTCCGTGCGCATCAGGTTCCGATCATGATGGACAAACCGGAGCATCTGGAAATGTTAAAAGAGTGGTTACTCAGCTACCATCCGGAAGAATTGTTTGATGAGAATGGAAAACTGATTCCGGAACTGAAAGCACTTGCACCGACCGGAGACCGCAGAATCGGTTCTAACCCACATGCAAACGGTGGTAAGCTCTTACGTGACTTAAGACTTCCAGATTTCCGTGATTATGCACTTGATGTTCCGGCGCCGGGAAGCGTTGAGGCACAGGATATGGTAGAACTTGGCGGATTTGTCCGTGATATCTTCAAACTGAATGAGGATTCCAAGAACTTCCGTATTTTCGGACCGGACGAGACAATGTCAAACCGTCTGATGAAAGTCTTTGAGGAGACAAACCGTGACTGGAACAATGAAAAACTGGATTCCGATGAATTCCTTGCTACAGATGGCCGTGTTATGGATTCTATGTTAAGTGAGCATATGTGTGAGGGATGGTTAGAGGGATATCTTCTGACAGGACGGCATGGATTCTTTGCAAGTTATGAAGCATTTATCCGTGTGGTAGATTCTATGTGTGCACAGCATGCAAAGTGGTTAAAGGTATGTAATCAGCTTCCGTGGAGACAGTCCATTGCTTCCCTGAACCTGATTCTTACATCCAATGTATGGCAGCAGGATCACAATGGATTTACCCATCAGGACCCGGGATTTTTAGATCATATTGCAAATAAGAAGGCAGATGTGGTACGTCTTTATCTGCCACCGGATACCAACTGTCTGCTGTCCTGCTTTGATCACTGCATCAGAAGCCGCGATTATGTGAATGTGCTTGTTACATCCAAGCATCCGAGACAGCAGTGGCTGACCATGGAACAGGCAGTAAAGCATTGTACACAGGGTATCGGCATCTGGGAGTGGGCAAGCAACGACCAGGGACAGGAGCCGGATGTGGTTATGGCATGCTGTGGAGATACTCCGACACTGGAGACATTAGCAGCAGTTACGATTTTAAGAAAGGCAATGCCGGAGATTAAGATTCGTGTGATCAATGTTGTCGATCTGATGAAACTTGAGCCAAGCACCAAGCATCCGCATGGTCTGACAGATGCAGAGTACGATGCGCTGTTCACCAAAGATAAGCCAATCATCTTTGCATTCCATGGGTATCATACACTGATCCACGAGCTGACCTATCGTCGTACCAACAGAAATATTCATGTATACGGATATCAGGAGGAAGGAACCATCACAACACCATTCGATATGCGTGTACAGAATGAGATTGACCGTTTCCATCTGGTAAAGAGCGTAATTGAGCATCTTCCACAGTTAGGAAATCGTGGCGCTTATCTGACACAGAAAATGAATGACAAGCTTGTAGAACACAAGCAGTACATTCATGAGTATGGTGTTGATATGCCGGAGATCCGTGACTGGAAATGGGATTTATAAAATAAAATATCAACAGGATTCTTTGCGGAACTGTGCCGGAGTCATCCGGTGCCGTTCCGTAAATATTTTGTAGAAATATCCTTTGTTTTTGTAGCCGACTTCGGCAGCAATCGCATCGATTGTCAGTCTGGTGTGCAGCAACAGTTCTTCGGCTTTCTGCAGACGCAGATGCTGCAGATATTCCGTATAAGTCATTCCGGTCCGGTTTTTCAGTAACCGGTTGAAATAATCTTCCTGAAAATGGAATTCTTCACAGAGCATTCGTATGGAAATGTTTTTCATATGCTGCTTCATATAATCAGAAATTTCTTCATATAAAATCCAGTTCATTTTCTGTCGCAGTTTTTTTGACAGCGAAAATTCATATTGTGTACTTAAAATACGAAAAATGCGCAGGAGAAGTCCCCGACAGATGATCGGAGAAGCCTCATCATGACGCTGTAATTCCAAAAGAAGTGATGTTATGGTTTCATCCATCTGTGAGACTGCCTCCTCTGCCTGAGGGCGAAAATGCAGATATTGCTGGAGCGATTTCTGTTCCATCAGTGCCATCTTCAGGAACGAGCTGATACGCTCTGTTGTAATCTGCCGGTTCATAATGTCCTGAAACATCACATTGGTAATGCCAAGAAACAGAAGTGTGGCAGAAGTTCCTTCCATGATTTCCTGATGCAGACAGTTTTTGTCGATCAGGCAGACTTCACCCCGGTGAAAAGTAAATTCATTGCCCAGAATTTTCTGCCGGTATTCTCCGTCAATGATATAAAACAATTCCAGATATTCGTGTGAGTGCATCTGCGTGCGCATGCCGGGTGTAAACTCTTTTTCATAAAGGAACGAGGGCTGGGAGGGCAGAATCGTTGCAGAAAGCATATGTCCGTCATGAATATCCCACAGCAGGGAAAACAGATGTTCATTTTCCGGAAGCGGATAGGTTTTGACAACGCTTTCATGAGCCGAATATTCCAGATGCAGAATCTGAAACCGGCTGAAGTTATCCGGGATCTGTGTATTTGCACTCTGATAAATCAAATGTTTTGTAAAATTCTTCAAATCCATGGAACGTCTCCTGTAAAAAATTACTCCACCATGGAGGTGGAGTAATTGTAAGTGTATGTTTTTGCCTGTTATTTATTTCATGGCATTTTTCTTGGCGATGGAAGCACGCTTGCGCATCGTAGGATCCAGAATTCTCTTGCGGATACGCAGGCTTTCCGGAGTTACCTCAAGAAGCTCGTCGGTATCAATGAAGTCAAGAGCCTGCTCTAGGCTTAATTTGCGAGGCGGAACCAGAGTCAGTGCCTCATCAGCAGAAGAGGAACGTGTATTGGTCAGATGCTTTTTCTTGCAGACATTTAACTCAATATCTTCGGCTTTGGAACTCTGTCCGATGATCATACCGGAATATACTTTCTCGCCAGGTCCGATAAAGAGCGTACCACGCTCCTGTGCGGAGAACAGACCGTAAGTTACGGATTCACCGGTCTCAAATGCAATCAGGGAACCGGTAGAACGGTAAGCGATCTCACCGCGGAATGGCTCATATCCGTCAAACATGGTATTGATGATACCGTTTCCTTTGGTGTCGGTCATGAACTCCCCACGATATCCGATCAGACCACGGGAAGGAATCTTAAACTCCAGACGGGTGTAGCCGCCGGCGATGGAACCCATATTCTGCAATTCGCCTTTCCGCTGCTGCAGTTTGGAGATAACAGCTCCGGTAAATTCATCCGGAACGTCAACATAAGCAAGCTCCATCGGCTCAAGTTTTTTGCCGTTTTCATCATAGTGATAGAGAACTTCGGCTTTGCTGACTGCAAATTCATATCCTTCACGGCGCATATTCTCGATCAGGACGGACAGATGCAGCTCACCACGGCCGGATACTTTTAAGCTGTCCGGGCTGTCGGTTTCTTCGACACGGAGAGAAACATCGGTATTTAACTCACGGAACAGTCTGTCGCGGATATGACGGGAAGTGACATATTTTCCTTCCTGACCGGCGAGAGGACTGTCGTTTACGATGAAATTCATGGAGATCGTCGGCTCGGAAATCTTCTGGAACGGAATAGCTACCGGATTTTCCGGAGAACAGATGGTATCTCCAATGTGAATGTCCGCAATACCGGAGATGGCTACGATGGAACCGATCTTTGCTTCACTGACATCTACTTTATTTAAACCATCGAACTCATACAGTTTGCTGATGCGGACTTTCTCAAGTTTGTCTGGATCGTGATGGTTGACAACGACTGCTTCCTGGTTGACTTTCAGGGAACCGTTGTCGACTTTACCGATACCGATACGGCCAACGTATTCGTTATAATCGATGGTACTGATTAAAACCTGTGTGTTGGCATCCGGATCTCCGGTCGGGGCAGGGATATAGTTTACGATCGTCTCGAAAAGAGGAGTCATGTCCTTCTTTTCATCGTCGAGATTGTACATAGCGTATCCGTCTCTTGCGGAAGCGTAGATGAACGGGCAGTCAAGCTGCTCATCGGAAGCATCCAGATCCATGAAAAGCTCTAACACCTCATCAATCACTTCTGCAGGGCGCGCTTCCGGACGGTCGATCTTGTTGATGCAGACAATAACCGGGAGATTTAAAGCAAGTGCCTTCATCAGTACGAATTTGGTCTGCGGCATGGTTCCCTCGAATGCGTCTACGACGAGGACTACACCATTTACCATCTTAAGAACACGCTCTACCTCACCACCGAAATCGGCATGGCCAGGCGTATCGATAATGTTGATTTTTGTATCCTTATAAAATACAGCGGTATTTTTGGACAGGATAGTGATACCACGCTCACGCTCGATATCGTTTGAATCCATGACACGTTCCTGTACTTCCTGATTGGCACGGAACACACCGCTTTGTTTTAACAGCTCATCGACCAATGTGGTTTTACCATGATCGACATGGGCGATGATTGCGATATTACGAATGTCGTCTCTTGTTGTTACCATAAATTTAACCTTCTTTTTAATATTGTTTAACTTTACATAAATAACCTATCCTATTTTATCATAAAAAGCTGATTTCGCAAGCTTTTTTCAACGTACACCGGCGATTTAAGCGTTTTAGATAGTTTTCGCCGGCCTTATCGACAAGGTTTGATGATTTCTACCAACCATTAAATGGTAAAACAGAAGCCTATCAAAAATTTCCACAAAAGGAAGGAGTATTCATGGCAGATAAAATGTGTGAAAACAATCAGGTCACTATTATGGGAGAAATTGTATCGGACTTTTCGTATAGTCACGAGGTATATGGGGAAGGATTTTATATGGTGGAAGTATCTGTCCACCGCCTGTCCAGTTTCGTCGATTATATTCCGGTGATGGTATCGGAGCGTCTGGTCAATGTGCAGGAGAGTGCGGAGGGAAAATGCGTCTATATTACAGGACAGTTCCGTTCATTCAACCGGCATGAGGAGCATAAAAACCGTCTGGTGTTATCGGTTTTTGCGAGGGAGTTTGAACTGGTCGAGCAGTTTGAGGAAGAAAATGCAGCCAACCAGATTTTTCTGGATGGATTTATCTGTAAGGAATCGGTATACCGAAAAACACCTCTGGGAAGGGAGATCGCGGATCTTCTGGTCGCAGTCAACCGGTCATATGGCAAATCGGACTATATTCCCTGCATCTGCTGGGGCAGAAATGCAAGATTTGCGTCCGGATTCGAGGTCGGATCACATGTGCAGATCTGGGGAAGAATCCAGAGCCGCGAGTATGTAAAGAAAGTCAGTGAGACACAGGTGGAGCAGAGGGTTGCTTACGAGGTATCCGTCAGCAAGATTGAATTCCTGGAGTAGACTTGATTATTTGACGCTTTTGTGTTATCTTACATAGGATTTCATTTGGTTAAGAGATATCATGGAGGCTGAAATGGACAGAGGAGTGATTCAGGTTTATTATGGAGAGGGACATGGTAAATCGACCGCGGCGATCGGAAATGCAATCAGGGTTGCCAGCGAGGGAAAAAGCGTCATTATCATTCAGTTCTTAAAGGGAAAAAATGAAAACGAACTGACATTTTTAAGCCGGCTGGAGCCGGAAATAAAAATATTCCGTTTTGCAAAATCGGATGAGTGTTTTGAGGCACTTTCCGAGGAGGCAAAACAGGAAGAAAGTATGAATCTGCGCAATGGATTCAATTACGGAAAGAAAGTCGTTACGACAGGTGCCTGTGATATGCTAATCTTAGACGAGGTACTTGGAATTGTGGACGAAAAGGTGATAAGCCCTGAAGAAATCGGTGAGCTGTTTGCCGCAAAGCCGGAAGAAATGACTCTGGTCTGCACAGGACGCGTTCTGGATGAAAAAATCCGTGAGGCAGCAGACGAGGTTTATAATATCGCACCGGAGAAATAGATTGACAGACTATGCCGGTGGTGGTAGAATGAAAGAAATACATGGGATAGAGGTCGCGTAATTCATGAGTAGCCTGTTGGATGTGGCAGACACAGTCGAATGCAGGTAAAAGGGGAAAGCGCCGAAAGAACCGGATGACTGCAGTCTGGTTTTTGGGCATGCGGTGAATAATCGTATGACTGTCAGAAGCGTATGAGCGTGGATGGAGAGCTATCAGATCTAAAAAAGGTTAGATTGACCAGCTCGTTTTGAGCTGGTTTTTTTATTTAGAAAGGAGAATAAAACAGTGGCAATTTTTAAGGGAGCCGGAGTCGCAATCGTGACACCAATGAAGAACAATGAGGAAGTTAATTATGATAAACTTGAGGAACTGATTAACCAGCAGATTGACGGTGGTACAGATGCCATCGTAATTGCAGGTACGACAGGAGAAAGCGCAACACTTACGATGGAAGAACACCGTGATGTGATCAAGGCAGCCATCGAGTTTACAAAACATCGTGTTCCGGTTGTGGCAGGTACCGGTTCAAACTGCACACGTACAGCCATTCAGCTTTCACAGGAGGCAGAAGAAGCGGGTGCAGACGGACTTCTTGTTGTGACACCATATTACAATAAGGCAACACAGGCGGGACTGATCAGTCACTATTCCCAGATTGCAGACAACACCAAGTGCCCGATCATCATGTACAACGTACCGGGGCGTACCGGATGCAATCTTCTTCCGGAGACCGTGGCAGAACTGGTTCGCACCAAGAGTAATCTCGTAGGATTAAAAGAGGCAACCGGAAATCTGGCACAGGCTTCCAAGACGATGGCACTTACCGACGGAAAACTGGATCTGTATTCCGGAGAAGATGGACTTGTCGTACCACTGATGTCCATCGGAGCTGTCGGTGTTATTTCGGTATGGAGCAATGTGGCACCGGGCAAAGTACATGCAATGTGCGACAGCTTCTTCAAGGGAGATATCGAAACTGCCAGAAAGCTGCAGCTTGAGGCACTTCCTCTGGTAGATGCACTGTTTTCCGAAGTAAATCCGATTCCGGTTAAGAAGGCATTAAACCTGATGGGTATGGAAGTAGGACCGCTTCGTTCCCCACTCTGTGAGATGAGCGAGGCTAATGCAAAGAAACTTGCAGAAGTAATGAAAAATTATGGAATTTTAGCATAGATCAGGGGGGCACAAAAGAAAATGACAAGAGCGATCATGAATGGCTGCAACGGGAAGATGGGACAGTGTATCACAGGAATCTGTGCGCAGGATGAGGACATTGAGATTGTTGCAGGAATTGATACTTATGATGGAATCAAAAATGATTATCCGGTATTTGCCAGTCTGAAAGAGTGTACGGTGGATGCGGATGTAATCATTGATTTTTCCAATGCAAAAGCAGTGGATGCGCTGCTTGCATATGGTGTGGAAAAACAGATTCCGATCGTGCTTTGTACGACAGGACTTTCCGAACAGCAGCTTGCCGATGTGGAAAAAGCATACGAAAAAGTTGCAATTTTAAAATCCGCAAATATGTCTCTCGGAATCAATACTCTGATGGAACTGCTCAAAAAAGCGGCACAGGTGTTCGCACCGGCAGGGTTTGATATGGAGATCGTAGAGAAACATCATAACCAGAAGCTGGATGCACCGAGCGGCACGGCACTGGCACTGGCGGATTCCATGAATGAGGCACTGGATGAGGCATATACCTATACCTATGACCGAAGCCAGAAGCGCCAGAAGAGGGATAAATACGAAATTGGAATATCTGCGGTTCGTGGAGGCAACATTGTCGGAGAGCATGAAGTGATTTTCGCCGGACAGGATGAGGTAATTGAATTTAAGCATACGGCATATTCCAAAGCAGTATTCGCAAAGGGTGCGGTGGAAGCAGCAAAATTCTTAAAAGGAAAGCCTGCAGGACATTACGATATGGCAGATGTCATTGCGGCAAAATAAACGGGAAGAGAGGCACTGATAATCAGTGCCTTTTTTGCGCAAAATGTTTGACAGTGCAGCTGGTTCATATTTATAATGGAAAGAAAAAACCTGACGATAAGAAAGAGGTAGAAAATGAAAAATAAAACCAGAAGGCTTGCAGCATTTTTGCTTTCTGCAGCAGTTGTCATAACTGCTGTTCCGGGAATGCAGGAACGGGTTTATGCCCAGAAAACCGGCGGATACACAGAGTCACCCAAAAGTGAAAATGTTCCGGTGGTAAAAGAAACAAAATCCAGGCTGAAAAAGGCAGAAGCAGTGCCGTCCGCCTATATGAACAAGTTGTCGGAACTTACGATCCGCTATCCTGGCGTGCGTGATCAGGGAAAATATGATACGTGCTGGGCATTTTCCGCAATCGGACTTGCGGAGTTTGATCTGATTGCAGACAATCAGACGGCAGACAAAAGTATTGATCTGAGTGAATTGCAGCTTGCCTATTTTACTTATAATAATGTAGAAGACCCGCTGGGTGGAACATTTGGCGACTCTTTAAATATTATGAACCATAAAAATTATCTGACCATGGGCGGAAATCTGGATTTCGCGAGCCGGACGCTTCTGCAGTGGGAAGGGGTGACGGACGAGAACCGTGTACCGTACGCTCTGGCACCGACCACCACGACACTGGCAAAAAGCTACGCTTTTGATCAGGATGTGGCACATCTGCAGAATGTATATATTATTAATATTCACAAAAATGCTACCCAGGTGAAACGTGAGATTATGCAGCACGGATCTGCCGGGCTGGGACTGTATATGGACGGAACGGCCAGTTATGCGGGATCGGCAGTCTATGCAGAGACCGGAGAGAATGTGGCAACCTATTACTGCCCGACAAGCAGTGTTGCATCGAACCATGCAGTAAATATTGTGGGCTGGGATGATAATTTTCCGGCATCTTCGTTTACAAATAAACCGGCAGGAGACGGAGCATGGCTTTGCAGGAACAGCTGGTCGGATAAGACAGAAAACAATATCAACAGTTATTTCTGGCTTTCTTATTATGATAAATCCGTCGAGGATGCTGCATGGATTTTTGATTTTGAGTCTGCGGATAATTATGATTATAATTATCAGTATGATGGTGGGGCAGATGTGGGAAAACTGCTTGGAATTTCGACTTCAGCGAATATTTTCAGGGCAAAAAAGGCAGATAATGAACTGGTGAAAGCAGTTTCAATTTCCCTTTCCAAAGATGCGAATGTTCCATATACGATCCGTGTATATACGAATCTGACAAACCTGCATAATCCTAAAAGTGGCATACTTGCAGCAAAGGTGTCCGGTACAACAACGTATGCCGGAACCCATACCATCAGGCTGAATAAAGCGGTATCCGTACCTCAGGGAACTTACTATGCGGTTGTGGTAGAACTGCAGAAAAGCGGTGCCGGACTCGATATGGAATATGCAGTCAGTGACAGCAGTTTAACCAGCCGGGTATATTGTGATTATAATCAGAGTTTCCTCTATCGCGGTGGCAGCTGGGAAGATGTGGCGGATGTAAGCACCAGTTACGGTGGAAGAATCGGAAACATCTGTATCAAGGCATATGCGGATAATGCAGGGACAAGTATCGGTGCGGTAGAGAATATAAAAGCGGTCCGCTGTGCAAAAAATGCAGTGCGTATTTCCTGGGGCAAAACGGCAGGTGCGAAAGGGTATGAAATTTATCAGGCATCCAGCAAGAACGGAACTTATAAAAAGATTGCAGCTACAACGTCCACAAAGTACAAAATTAAGACAACCTCAAAGAAGTCGGTATATTATAAAGTACGCGCTTATAAGACAACGCAGGGTATTCGGATCTGTGGGAATTTTTCGGGATCTGTTGCTGTGAAACGTTAAAAGAAAGGAAAAAGAATGACCATTTTAATTAAAGGGGGACATGTCATCAATCCGGCAACACAGATGGATGAGGTGGCAGATGTCCTGATCGAAGATCAGAAGATAAAAAAGATTGGAAAAGAACTTCCGGAAAAAGAAGCCGAACGTGTGATCAATGCGGACGGATGTTATGTGATGCCGGGATTTATTGATATGCATGTACATTTCCGCGATCCGGGATTTGAACAGAAAGAGGATATTTATACCGGGATGCAGGCCGCTGCGCATGGTGGATATACGACAGTGCTGACCATGCCGAATACAAAGCCGGTAGCAGACAATCCGGATATTGTCAATTATGTGCACAACAAAGCAAAATCCGGGAGCTGTATTCATGTCCTGCAGGTTGGTGCGGTGACAAAGGGACAGCAGGGAAAAGAACTTGCGGATATTGAAGGAATGGTTAAGGCAGGAAGTCCGGCAATCAGCGAGGACGGAAAATCTGTCATGGATGCCGCTTTGTATCGGGACGGTATGCTTGAAGCAGCGCGTCTGGGCATTCCGGTACTTGCCCATTGCGAAGATATCCATATGGTACGCGGAGGTGTCATGAATGCCGATGCAAAGGCAAAAGAACTGGGACTTCCGGGAATTACCAATTCCGTGGAGGATGTGATTGTTGCAAGAGATATTATTCTGGCAAAAGATACCGGGGCACAGCTTCATCTGTGTCATTGTTCCACAAAGGATTCCGTGCTCATGGTAAAAGTGGCAAAGGAAGAAGGTGTCCGGGTGTCGGCAGAAGTGTGTCCGCATCACTTTACGCTGTCCACAGACGATATGAAAGAAGCGGATACCAATTACAAGATGAATCCGCCACTCCGCACAAAGGAAGACGTGAAAGCACTGCGTGAGGGACTGCGGGATGGCATTATGGAAGTGATTTCCACAGACCATGCGCCACACACATTTGAAGATAAAAACCGTTCGATGCAGGAAGCACCGTTTGGAATTGTCGGACTGGAAACCGCCGCATGTCTTACGCATAATGAACTGGTACTCGGTGGATATCTGACGCCGATGCAGATGGCAGCGTGTATGAGTTACCATCCGGCACAGATTGTCGGTATTGATAAGGGAGATATCCAGCCGGGAAAAGCGGCAGATGTCGTGATCTTTGATCCAGAGGAAACCTACCGCATTGACAAAAACACATTTGCTTCCAAGGGAAGAAATACACCGTTTGACGGGAAAGAAGTTACGGGACGTGTAAAGTGCACGATCTGTGACGGCGAAGTTGTATTTAATGAATTAAATAAGTAATAAATTAAGAAGGGAAATCAATCACATGATCAACAAATTAGTAGAAAAAATTAAAAAGACCAACGCACCTATCGTTGTGGGACTCGATCCGATGCTTTCTTATGTGCCGGAGCACATACAAAAAGCAGCGTTCGCTCAGTTCGGTGAGACGTTAGAGGGAGCAGCAGAAGCCATCTGGCAGTACAATAAAGCTATTGTCGATGCAACATACGACCTGATTCCAGCAGTGAAGCCGCAGATCGCGATGTATGAGCAGTTTGGTGTGGCCGGTGTAGCGGCATTCCAGAAGACGGTAGATTACTGTCACGAGAAAGATCTGGTTGTGATCGGAGATGTAAAGCGTGGGGATATCGGTTCCACATCCGCAGCCTATGCGACCGGACATCTCGGAAAAGTACAGATCGGAAGCAAAACATATACCGGTTTTAATGAGGATTTTGCTACAGTAAATCCATATCTGGGAACCGATGGTATCAAGCCGTTTGTGGATGTATGCAAAGAAGAAAAGAAAGGAATCTTTATTCTCGTAAAGACCTCCAATCCATCCAGCGGAGAGTTCCAGGATCGTCTGATCGACGGTCGTCCGCTGTATGAACTGGTTGGTGAAAAGGTAGCAGAGTGGGGAAGCGAATGTATGGGAGATTCCTACAGCTATGTTGGAGCAGTTGTCGGAGCAACGTATCCGGAGCAGGGGGAAATCCTTCGTAAAGTGATGCCGAAATCGTTCATTTTGGTACCGGGTTATGGTGCACAGGGAGGACAGGGCAAGGATCTGGTACATTTCTTTAATGAGGATGGATTAGGAGCAATTGTAAACTCTTCCCGTGGTATCATCTGTGCTTACAAACAGGACAAGTATAAGGAACAGGGCATTACAGAGGAGAACTTTGCAGATGCCTCCCGTCTGGCAGTCAAAGATATGATCGCAGACATATCCGGAGCACTTGCACAGAGATAAAAATAAAGTCGTGATTTTACAAAAGGGAGACAGTTGGATTTTATGAGTGAAAAATTTCAGGAAAATGTTACGGTGCTGAAGCAGCAGTGCATCGGAAAAGATATCTATGACATGACAATCCAGACGAAGCATATTGCAGGACATGCAAAGGCAGGACAGTTTGTATCATTGTACAGTAATGATGCCAGCAAACTGCTGCCACGTCCGATCAGCCTGTGTGGGATTGATGCAGAGGCAGGAACACTTCGTCTGGTATACCGGGTAACGGGAGAAGGAACCGGAACGGAAGAATTCTCCCGGTTAAAAGCGGGCGATACGATCCGGGTACTGGGACCGCTTGGAAACGGATTTACCGTGGAGCCGGGAAAGAAAGCTTTCCTGATCGGCGGAGGAATCGGAATTCCTCCGATGCTTGAACTTGCAAAGAGCATCAAGGCTGCCGGCACCTGTGAATTTGTCAGTGTGATGGGATACCGGGATGCACAGACGTTTCTTCTGGATGAATTTAAAGAACAGGGAGACTGTTACGTGGCAACGGAAGATGGAAGTGTCGGTGCAAAGGGAAATGTGCTGGATGCCATCAAAGAATATAAATTAAATGCAGATGTAATATATGCGTGCGGACCGACACCGATGCTGCGGGCATTGAAAGCATATGCAGCAGAGCAGGGCATGACCTGTTATATTTCCATGGAAGAACGGATGGCATGCGGAATCGGTGCATGTCTGGCATGTGTGTGCGATTCCAAAGAAAAAGATGCACATTCCAATGTGAAAAACAAGAGAATCTGTAAAGAAGGGCCGGTATTTCTGGCTGAGGAGGTGGATCTGTAATGAATACAAGTGTGGAATTATGTGGTGTTACCTTAAAAAACCCGGTAATGACGGCATCCGGAACCTTTGGCTCCGGAGCAGAATACAGTGAATTTACAGACTTAAACCGGCTTGGTGCGGTGGTTACCAAAGGTGTGGCAAATGTACCGTGGCCGGGAAATCCGACTCCGCGTGTGGCAGAAGTCTATGGCGGGATGCTCAACGCCGTGGGATTGCAGAATCCGGGAATTGATTTGTTCTGTGAGAGAGATATTCCATTCCTGAAAAAATATGATACTAAAATTATTGTAAACGTATGCGGACACTCGACAGAGGAATATGTGGAAGTGGTAAAACGGCTGGCAGAAGAGCCGGTGGACATGCTGGAAATCAATATTTCCTGCCCGAACGTAAAAGAGGGTGGAATTGCTTTTGGACAGGATCCGAAAGCGGTAGAAGCAATCACAAAGGAAATGAAAAAGTATGCAAAACAGCCGGTGATCATGAAACTGAGTCCGAATGTCACAGACATCACAGAGATGGCGCGTGCAGCGGAAGCAGGTGGTGCGGATGCCCTGTCTTTGATTAACACGATCACGGGAATGAAGATTGACATTAACCGGAGAAAATTTGTTCTTGCAAACAAGACCGGTGGAATGTCCGGTCCGGCCATTCATCCGGTAGCCGTGCGTATGGTTTATCAGACGGCACAGGCAGTAAAGATTCCGATCATTGGAATGGGAGGAATTATGAATGCTGCAGATGCGATTGAGATGATACTGGCGGGTGCGACAGCTGTATCTGTCGGCACCGCCAATTTCCAGAATCCGGCAGTGACCATGGAAATTGTAGAAGGGATTGAGCGCTACATGGAAAAATATCATGTGAGCGATATCAAAGAACTAATCGGTGCCGTTTCGGAATAAAGATATGGTAACTGCTTACTGTTTTTGAATATATTGTACCAGGGATTTCATTTTGGCAGCAATGTTTTCCAGAATCTGTGTGTTTACGGTCTCTGCATCCATTGTTTCGGATGCATGGGCGGTCAGTTCTTCAGAAACTGCGGAAATTGTCTGTACGGAATCTGAAATTGCCTGATTAGAGTTACGCAGATCTGTGGTAATGCTGGTCAGTTCCTCGCAACACAGTAAAAGTAACCGTTAAATAACAGCCGGATCCGTATTTAAGAACAGCATCCGAAACTTTGCGGGGCGGATCGCCTCGCAGGGTTGGGGATGCTGTTTCTTTTTATGATTCGCGCATTGAAAACCCACCGGAAGTATGCTAAAATTTAATAGAAAACTGCGAAATAACAAGGGCAGAATGCCTTTTGATACAGGAGGAAAGTATACAATGGAAAGTTACAAGAGTGAGTTCATTGAGTTTATGGTAGAGAGTGATGTTCTCAAATTTGGCGATTTTACACTGAAGAGTGGAAGAAAATCGCCATTTTTTATGAATGCAGGTGCATACGTGACAGGTTCCCAGTTAAAGAAACTCGGAGAGTATTATGCAAAGGCGATCCACGCCAGTTACGGGGATGATTTTGATGTGTTATTCGGACCGGCATACAAGGGAATTCCACTGGCTGTTGTTACCGCAATTGCATTCAGTGAATTGTACGGAAAAGAGATCCGTTACTGCAGTGACCGCAAGGAAGCCAAGGATCACGGGGCAGACAAAGGCGGATTTTTAGGAAGCAGTTTAAAGGATGGAGATCGTGTCGTTATGATCGAAGATGTGACAACATCCGGCAAGTCCATGGAGGAAACGGTCCCAAAAGTACGCGGTGCTGCAGACGTGGAAATCGTTGGGCTTATGGTCAGCTTAAACCGTATGGAAGTCGGACAGGGCGGTGTCAAGAGTGCGCTCGACGAGATCCATGAGAAGTATGGATTTGAGGGAAAGGCCATTGTTACCATGGAAGAAGTGGTAGAACATTTATATAATCGGGAATGTCAGGGTAAAATTGTAATTGATGACACGATCAAGAAAGCCATTGATGCTTATTATGAGCAGTATGGATGCAAATAAGCAAAAAGGTTGTAGGAAAGAGAGACACATATGAGAAACCGGAGAAGACGTGGCTATAAGTTTACCGAGAAAAAACATTCCAGACAGGGAATACTGGCCACGGTATTAGCACTTGCTCTTCTGGTATGGTATCTTGTGTTCCTGAAGCTTGCTTTTCAGGGAGGCGGTTCGCTGTCTGCTTATTATGGGAGCGCAGGAGTCGTTGCGATGATCGCAACATTTGTTGTTTTTGTCATCGCAGCCAAAAGTCTGCGGGAAGAAGATTCCTTCCAGTTGTTTCCGAGACTGGGACTAGGACTGACCCTTTTGGATATGGTATGCTGGATCGGAACCTATATCTGGGGATTTTTGAGCTAAAAATTATAAGAAGGAAACAAACTATGAGCTTTAGAGAGATCAATCACAAAAATAACGAGGAATACTGGGAACGGCTGGAACTTGTGATGGAGCGCATTGAGGCGGTCAGCGAGGAGGAAGCCTCCAGTGTGGAAGAACTGTACCGGGGATATTTCTTTGAAATGTCGGAACTGTTTCTGGTTTTGTATAAATTAGCAGAAGCGTCCCTGAGTGGAAAACTGGCAGAAATTTCCACGCTGGAAGGGAAAAAGATCAATCGCCGTCTGTATCTGGATGTGCAGGAAGATTATGCGGACAGTTATGCAAACCCGGCATATGCCGTCAGTAAGATGGGCTGGGAATACGGACCGCTGCTCTCGGCATTGGATGCCAGACTGCATGGAATTTATACCAGCTGTATGGAAGGAAATATCCGTTATCTGTGTATTTATGCGGAACTGTTTGTGGAAATTTACAACTGTTTTGAGGATGCACAGAATCTGAATGTGCACGAGATCAGAAAATGCATTTATTCTTTTATGCATGATTACACAGAAATTTTTAATGCGGATGCGATCTGCAGACTGATCGATCCGGAATATGATTATTTCACCCAGATCGTGATGGAAGCGGAGCTGGATCATCCGGCATATCTGTACCGTTATGGTCTGTATATCGGAAAAGATGAGACGGAGTCCGCACATTTTCTGCATTCCTTGACAAAGCAGCAGATGCAGGCAATGGCGGATACATTTACCGAAGGATACCGGATCGGATTTGAAACAACCGGAAAAGATATTTCTAAAAAGTCGGTAGTGGAGATCCGTTATCCGCTGGGATTCGAGCGGATGGTACGCGCCGCCGTACACAATTTTAAAAAGATCGGATTGCAGCCGGTGCTGCGTCCGTACTCTATTTCCCTGAACAAGCAGTTTACTTACGATCACAAAGAGGACCGCGGGCTGTGGCTGGATAAGGCACTCATCGAGCGGGGACTCGAAGTTGACCGTACTGTCTGGGAAAAACACAAAGCGATTGCTCCAAATTACGGAGGACCGGCAGTGATCGAAATTTTCGGGACAAAGCCGTTTTCGCCGGAGCAGAAAGAGGAGCGCGTTACCTATACCGACAAACAGAGGGAAATCGATGTGTATGAGCGCAGCGAGAAGAGCCAGCTGATCAATCATTACATTCACGGGGAGGAACGCAGTTTTACGATTATTGCTTACCCGGTTCCGTCCATCGGAGAAAAATACGAAGAAATCTTTGCGGAAACGGTGAATATCAATACGCTTGATTATATGCTTTACCGCAATATGCAGCAGAAGATCATTGATGTGCTGGATACGGCGGACCGTGTGCACATCAAAGGCTGTAACGGAAACCGCACGGATCTGTATGTAAAGATTCATCCGCTTTCCGATCCTGCCAAAGAGACCGCATTTGAAAACTGTGTGGCAGATGTCAATATTCCGGTCGGGGAAGTGTTCACATCTCCGGTATTGCAGAAAACAGAAGGAAAGCTGCACGTCACACAGGTCTATCTGGGGGAATTCCTTTTCAAGAATCTGGAACTGGATTTTGAAAACGGAAGAATTACAGCTTATTCCTGTACAAATTTTGATTCTGAGGATGAAAACCACAAGTATATAGAGGACAATATTCTGTTCCATCACAAAACACTTCCGATGGGAGAGTTTGCAATCGGAACAAATACCACCGCATACCGGATGGCACGGAAATATCAGATCGCGGATAAGCTTCCGATTCTGATTGCGGAAAAGACAGGTCCGCATTTTGCGGTCGGAGACACCTGTTACACGTACGATGAGGACAACATGACATACAATCCGGATGGAAAAGCGATCATCGCAAGGGACAATGAAATTTCGATCCGGCGCAAAGAAGATATTTCAAAAGCATATTTTAACTGTCATACCGATATTACGATTCCGTATGATGAGTTAGGAGCGATTACAGTAGTACGTGCAGATGGCACGACGACAGATATTATAAGAAACGGGCGGTTTGTCGTTCCGGGAACGGAACCGTTAAATGAGCCGCTGGATGCAATGGAACCATAAATTTTTTCACATATAGGAGGATATTTAAAATGGCACAAGTAGGAATTGTAATGGGCAGTGATTCAGATATGCCGATCATGGCAAAGGCAGCCGACATCTTAGACCAGCTGGGCGTCAGCTATGAGATGACGATCATTTCCGCACACCGCGAGCCGGATGTATTTTTTGAATATGCAAAGAGTGCGGAGGAAAAAGGATTTAAAGTGATTATCGCAGGTGCAGGTATGGCAGCACATCTGCCGGGCATGTGCGCAGCAATCTTCCCGATGCCGGTCATCGGAATCCCGATGCACACCACTTCTCTTGGCGGAAGAGATTCCCTGTACAGTATCGTGCAGATGCCGACCGGTATTCCGGTAGCAACCGTAGCAATCAACGGCGGAGCAAATGCCGGTATTCTTGCAGCAAAGATTCTTGCAACCAGTGATGCGGATTTACTTGCACGCCTGAAAGAGTATTCGAAAAACTTAAAAGAGCAGGTTGAGGCAAAGGATGCCAGATTGCAGGAAGTGGGATATAAGAACTACTAATTAGATTTATTAACATTTATGATTGGTAAAATCGAAAAATACCCGATATACTATAAGTGACAATAATAGATTAAAACACAGATATTAGGAGGAAAAATAAATGGATTACAAGAACGCGGGCGTAGATATCGAAGCAGGATATGAGTCAGTGGAACTGATGAAGAAGTTTGTAAAGGGAACCATGCGTCCGGAGGTATTAGGCGGACTTGGCGGATTTTCCGGTGCTTTTTCGCTGGATGCGATCAAGAATATGGAAGAGCCGGTTCTTTTATCCGGAACCGATGGATGCGGAACCAAGGTAAAACTGGCTTTCCTGATGGACAAGCATGATACGATCGGTATTGATGCCGTTGCAATGTGTGTCAACGATGTAGCCTGTGCCGGTGGTGAACCGTTATTTTTCCTGGATTATATTGCATGTGGAAAAAATTATCCGGAGAAAATTGCAACGATCGTAAGCGGTGTGGCAGAGGGTTGTAAGCAGTCCGGATGTGCACTGATCGGTGGAGAGACTGCAGAGCATCCGGGACTGATGCCGGAGGATGAGTATGATCTGGCCGGATTTACCGTAGGTGTGGTTGACAAGAAGGATATCATTACCGGAGAAGACGTAAAAGCCGGGGATGTGCTGATCGGTATGGCAAGTTCCGGTGTACATTCCAATGGATTTTCTCTCGTGCGCAAGATTTTCCGTATGGACAAAGAAACCTTAAATACATATATGGATGAGCTTGGAACAACGCTTGGCGAGGCTCTTCTTGCTCCGACCCGTATCTATGTAGGCGCATTGAAGTCTATCAAGAACGCCGGAGTACGTGTGAAAGCCTGCAGCCATATTACCGGTGGTGGTTTCTATGAGAATATTCCACGTATGCTTCCAGAAGGAAAGCATGCCGTAGTGGAAAAGAACAGCTACCCGGTTCCTCCAATCTTTACCCTTATGGCAAGAGAGGGAAATGTAGATGAGCATATGATGTACAATACTTACAACATGGGACTTGGAATGGTTCTTGCAGTCGATCCGGCAGACGTGGACAAGACGATGGAAGCAATCAAAGCAGCCGGAGATACTCCATATGTGGTTGGTAAGATCACAGACGGAGAGAAGGGTGTAACATTATGCTAAAAATCGCAGTATGTGTATCCGGCGGCGGAACCAATCTGCAGGCCATTATCGATGGAATTGAACAAAAAACAATCACAAATACAGAGATTGCGGTAGTGATCAGCAATAATCCGGGAGCATACGCTTTGGAACGTGCAAAAAAGCACGGAATTGAGGCAGTATGCATCAGCCCGAAGGAGTATGAGAGCCGTGCGGCATTTAATGAAGATTTTCTGCGCAGACTTGATGCGTATGAGGTGGATCTGGTTGTGCTGGCAGGATTCCTTGTCGTCATTCCGGAACAGATGATTGCAAAGTACAGAAACCGCATCATCAATATTCATCCGTCTTTAATTCCGTCTTTCTGTGGAACCGGATATTATGGGCTGAAAGTGCATGAAGGGGTACTTGCCCGTGGCGTGAAAGTCACAGGTGCTACCGTACATTTTGTGGATGAGGGAACAGATACCGGTCCGATTATTTTGCAGAAAGCGGTAGAAGTGCAGGAGGGCGATACGCCGGAGATCCTGCAGCGTCGTGTGATGGAACAGGCAGAGTGGAAGATTATGCCACAGGCGATTGACCTGATTGCGAATGGAAAAGTGACAGTGACGGGCAAAACCGTACATATCAGTAAATAGGAAATGCATCACATATAGGAGGATAATCATGAAAGTTCTTGTAATTGGAAGCGGTGGACGTGAGCATGCAATCGTAACAAGTGTTGCCAGGAGTCCGAGAGTTGACAAAATATATTGTGCACCTGGAAATGCAGGAATTGCAGCTTTGGCAGAGTGTGTGCCGATTGGTGCCATGGAGTTTGACAAACTGGTTGCCTTTGCAAAGGAAAAATCCATTGATTTTACCATTGTTGGCATGGATGATCCGCTGGTTGGCGGAATCGTGGATGTTTTTGAGGCAGAGGGCTTAAAGGTATTCGGACCGCGCAAAAATGCAGCGATTCTGGAAGGATCGAAAGCATTCTCCAAGGATCTGATGAAAAAGTATCATATTCCGACGGCTGCTTACGAGAACTTTACCGATCCGGAAGAAGCTTTAAAATATCTTGAGACGGCAAAGATGCCGATCGTATTAAAGGCAGATGGTCTGGCACTCGGAAAGGGCGTGTTGATCTGCAATACGTTAGAGGAAGCCAAAGAAGGCGTGCGCACGATCATGGAAGATAAGAAATTTGGCAATGCCGGAAATACCATGGTAATTGAAGAATTTATGACCGGACGTGAAGTATCGGTTCTGACTTATGTGGACGGAAAGACCATCCGCATCATGTCTTCCGCACAGGATCACAAACGTGCCAAGGATGGAGATCAGGGACTGAATACCGGCGGTATGGGAAATTTCTCTCCAAGTCCGTTCTATACAAAAGAAGTAGATGAATTCTGTAAGAAGTATATTTATCAGCCAACTGTAGATGCTATGGCTGCGGAGGGAAGACCATTTACCGGAGTTATTTTCTTCGGACTGATGCTGACAGGGGAAGGACCAAAGGTTCTTGAGTACAATGCCCGTTTTGGAGATCCGGAGGCACAGGTCGTTCTTCCACGTATGAAAAATGATATCATTGATGTCATGGAAGCATGTGTCGATGGAAAACTTGACACGATTGATCTGCAGTTTGAGGACAATGCAGCTGTCTGTGTTGTACTTGCATCTGACGGATATCCGGTTTCCTATGAGAAAGGATTCCCAATCAGCGGACTTGAAAAGTTCGAGGGCAAGGATGATTACTTCTGTTTCCATGCAGGAACTGCATTCGATAAGGAAGGACGCATCGTAACAAACGGTGGACGTGTCCTTGGCATTACTGCAACCGGAAAAGATTTAAAAGAAGCAAGAAAGAAAGCCTATGAGGCAACCGAATGGGTGGATTTCGCAAATAAGTATATGCGCCATGATATCGGAAAGGCAATTGACGAGGCATAATGAAAAAAGGAATCATATTTGATATGGACGGAACACTCTGGGATTCCGCTGCGGAAGTGGCAGAGTCCTGGAATGAGACCGTAAAAAGAGCCGGCTACGACAGAAAACCGATTACTGTAAAGGACATCCAGTCAGTAATGGGAAAGACGATGGATGTGATCGCACGGATTCTGTTTCCAGATCTGGAAGAAGGCGAACGCCAGAAACTTCTGGCACAGTGTGGGGAAGAAGAAAATGATTATCTCCGGATACACGGAGCAACTCTCTACCCGGATATCCGCAGGACAATGGAACAGTTGAAGAAAAAATATCATCTGTATATTGTAAGCAACTGCCAGTCCGGATATATAGAGGCTTTTCTGGATTATTACAAACTGCACGATCTGATAGAGGATACTGAGTGCTACGGAAATAATGAAAAATCAAAAGGAGAGAATATCGCATTACTGTACAGGCGGAATGCATTGGATGATGCGGTATATGTAGGTGATATTCAGGGAGATTACGATGCAAGCATGGATGCGGGGATTAAATTTATTCATGCGGCATACGGGTTTGGTACAATAGAAGACAAGATCCCTGAAATTCACAAATTCTGTGAATTGGAGAACGTGGCAGATCAGGTTCTGCAGTAGATAAGAGGTTACTATGCGGGAGCAGAAAGAACAGGAAAAGCAAAATGAACTTCTCAGGGTGGTTGCAGAGCAAAACCATGAGAGATTGATAGAATATGATGTAAAAGAAGACCGGGCAGTGGTTTATGCGATAGAAAATGACCGGTTCGAGGTCCTTTTTGATATCGAAGACTATGTAAAGAAGAACCATTATGGATCTGTTTTTATTGATCCGGAAGATAAAAAGGTATTTCGCAGAGCGATGCATGCATGCCTGCAAAAAGAAGGGACTGTTACGGTCGATGTCCGTTATTGCGAAAAAGAAAATCAACCGGAATGGTACCGTTTTTATCTGGTGAGTATTGCGGAAGAAGATGGAAAAACAGACCGTATGGTGGGGCGTTTTTGCTGTGTGCAGCAGGAGAAAGCCATCACGGAACGCATGCGGCGCCGGGCAGAGATTGATGTACTGACGAATGTGTATAACCATAAGGCATTTGAGGAATACTGTGCAAAAGAACTTGCGGAATGTACAACAAATGCCTTATTTGTCATGCTTGATATTGATGATTTTAAAATGATCAATGATACGCAGGGACATGCGGTAGGGGATATGGTTTTAAGCCAGACCGGAAGTATTTTAAGTGAAGTGACCGGTGACCGGGGAATTGTCGGCAGGCTTGGGGGAGATGAATTCGCGGTGTTTGCTTCCGGCTTTCAGAATTCTGTTGAAATGGAAGAATTTTGTGTCTCCCTGCGTGAAAATTTGAAAAAGATTATCTTTGATATGGAATATTCCGTATCTATCGGTGCTGCGAAACTGGACGGACGAAGAATCAGTTTTCCGGATTTTTATTATGAGGCAGACCGGGCAGTTTACGCGGCGAAAAGAGGCGGAAAAAACCGGATTGTTTTTTATGATCAGATCAAAGAAAATCAGGAGCCGGAAACGGCAGATCCGGTGGAACCGATTCTCGCACAAGGCAATGAAAAATCCATGTTAAGACAACTCCGTACCTGTATGGAAGCGCTTGGAAGCGAGGGAATCGGAGATGCCCTTATGCAGACATTTGAAGCGCTGCGCCAGTATTTTGACGCGGACTGTGTTGTGCTTGCCTATGCAAAAGAGGGCGGTATCCGCTATGTGGAAGAGTGTCACAGGGATACGGCACAGATGATGGCAAGACTTGTGACCGAGGAAATTGAGTCAGGAGATGCAGAAGGAGTTATTCAGGAAATAGGACAACTCGGGGACGTGGTGATTCCGGATATCAAGTCGCTGAGAGAAAGTCATCCGGTGATCTATGAATATCTGGCAGAACTACGTGCATGGTCTGCAGCCGGGATTTCTTTGTATACCGGAGATCATCTGCTTGGAATTTTAATGGTTTTAAACCCACACAGACACCTCGAGGAGGCCGATGTTCTTTCCATGCTTGGCACGACACTGGCTGCGCGGATTGAACTTCGCAATCTTCAGGAACAGCAGGAATATGACCGCACACATGACAAACTGACAGGTCTCTGGAACCGGGAGGGATTGTCCGTTATGGCACGCACTGGTGCGGACAATATGTTCTGTTCACTTGGCGTGATTACAACCGATGTGATCCATCTGTCGGAGATTAATAAACAGTTTGGCTATATCAGCGGCAACCGCAGACTGATGGAAGTTGCGGAACTATTGAAATCCATGTTTCCCAATTACCGGATTTACCGGTATGATGAGGATGAGATGCTGATTTTGTGTATCAACATTAAACGGCAGGAAATGGAGCAGCAGGTGGAAAATCTGCAGAAAAGGCTTGCCGGACTTGGCTTTGGCGTGGCGATGGGATACAGCTGGAGTGCGCATCCGCAGACACGCAGCCAGATTGCAGAGGCAGAGGTTCTTATGAGCAACGATAAGCTTAAGCTGATGCATGGCACAACCGTGATGAAGCGCATGGAGCAGAGCGTGATAGATGAGATCAACGATCTGATGGAGCGTGGAAGGTATCTGGTATATCTGCAGCCGAAAGTGGATATCCACACAGGGCGCACAGAGGGCGCGGAGGCACTGATCCGGCAGCTGGATGATGAATTGGGCATTGTGGGACCGGGGATGTTTATTCCGGTGCTGGAACATTACAATCTGGTGCATATGATTGACCTGTTTGTTCTGGATGAAGTATTTCGTTATCAGAAGGAACAGATCCGGGAAGGACATCGTACGGTGCCAATATCCGTGAATTTCTCGAAGATGACGATCATGTATCCGGAACTTATTGAAAAAGTAACGCAGATGGTTCAAAAATATGATATTCCGGTGGAACTGATCCATATTGAGGTAACGGAGACCGTGGGAGACATGGATCATGTTCTGATTGAAAATGTTGCAAACAGCCTCAAAGAACTCGGATTCAGACTGTCAATGGATGATTTCGGAAGTCATTATTCCAATCTTGCGGTACTGATCCAGTATGATTTTGATTCTGCAAAGATTGACCGGTCCATGGTAACCGAAATTACCAATAACCGCAAAAGCCGGATTCTCCTCGACTATATGACTTCCATGATCAATGATCTGGGAATTCACTGTATCGTCGAGGGAATCGAGACAAAAGAGCAGGTAGATATTTTAAAGAAAACAAAGGCAGAGATGATCCAGGGATTTTACTTTGGAAAACCTGTGCCAAAAGAAAAATTTTATGAAGCCTTTATCGCAGAATAGTGGAGCATATCACACAAACGTCAGGCTGCTGCTGACGCAGAGTGCTCCGTATCCGCTCTGCGGATTGGGGTAGGAAACGGAAAATGGAAGCTGTCTGGCACCTCGGATCAGATATGCTTTCATTTTTTCGCCATATAGAAAGGGATCATTGTTCTGTAGAATGCCCCACTGCATGAGCAGTGCGCAGCTGCCGCTTACAAAAGGAGCAGCCATGGAGGTGCCGCTTCGGGATTCGTAACCGCCCCCGACAGCACAGCTGGTGATGTCGACACCGGGAGCGACCAGATCCGGTTTGACCTGTCCGGTATTCCAGGTATATCCTCTGCCGGAAAAAGGGGCGAGCGTATTGGTGGAAGAATCGTAGGCACCGACGGTAATGACATTTCCGGCGGTGGAAGGTATCGTGAGAGTGGTTTCCGTTGTCGGCGTGAGAAATTGTGTGGCAGTCCCGCGGATAGCGGCCGCCGGCATCCACAGATCAATAATTCCTTCGATGACAGACCGTGCTTCTGCGGTAAAAAACCAGACACCTCCCGAAATATAGTCCCGCCGCGGCAGCAGATCGATGGCAATTTCCTGATACAGACTATAAGGGGAGGGAAGTCCGTAGTACACCAGAATCTGTGTGGTGCCAAAGGAAAAGCGCCAGCTGCCGGGCTGATTGGGAATTTTAAATGAGGTTCCGAGTCCCGGAGGAGTCAGCTGAAAACGAATATCATCCCAATAATTTTTCCAGATCTGAATCGAAAGAGAAGATTCATAATTTCCAACGGCAAATTCAATTCTGGCAGATTCTAAAGAAGCCAGTCGGGCGCTGGCATGCCCGCCGTTGTTTCCCTCATTTCCACTTCCGACAACAATATTAATGCGTCCGAGATTTGAGACATAGTCCAGGTAGGTTTCCAGAAGGGATGTTCCGCTGTGGGAGCCGTAAGTATTTCCAAAACTCAGGTTGATGACAAGAGGCACGGTATGTTCGATGGCATATCTTACGGAAAAATCGACCGCCTGCATCAGTTCGAGCGTGTTTGGAAATCCCTTTGGATCGGGCGAGCCGAGTTTGACGGCAAGAAGTGAGGATTCCGGGGCAACTCCGCGGTAGAGTCCGCCGGAGGCACGGCCGTTTCCGGCGGCAATACCGGCGACATGGGTTCCGTGCCCTGTGACATCTGTGCTGGGTACAAGTTCCATGCGCTGCTCAAAAGTGTCTGCCTGAAGTGCCGCATTGATCTGTTCCGGAGAAAAAAGTGTACCCTGTGAATAACCGGCGGGGGCAAAGCGTCCAGCAGAAGGATCAGCGAGGATGGTCTGGTCCCAGAGAGCAACCAGCCGTGTGGTTTTGTCCGGATTGCAAAAATCGGGATGCGCATAGTCAATACCGGAGTCTATCACAGAAATCAGAATGCCTTTTCCGGTCAGACCATAGCTGCTGTTTTCCTGAATGGCACTCAGACAGGAAGCCTGCCGGGCAGAAACAATCTCAAAGAAAAGCTGTCTTGGACGTTCGATATATATTACTTGTGGAAAGGCGGCAAGTGATGGAATGTCGTCCTCGGAGATTTTCACTATGGCATAATTTCCAAGGAGAAAGGTAAAGGAAGAGGAAGGAAATTCATTCTGTAACGTCTGTGGAGAACCGGTGTACAGAACAATCAGGTTCCAGAACCCGTCAGAGCTGCTCCCTGTGGACAGATCATCGGAAGCGTTTCGTTCGACGGGAGTTGCCTCAAGCGAAGCGCGCAGAGAAACATCAATTTTCTGATTGAAGTCCATCGTATTCATATTATCCATAAAATCGCACCGCCTGATGTATTTTGATAGATACATCTATAGCTTTTTAATGAAAATTTATGTACAATAAGAACATATTATGCTTAATAGAAACCACGAAAAAGCAAAGGAGATTTTATGTACGCTGATGAAAATGTAATCAAGATCAAGCATGCGGTTCTGCGTGAAGTCGCAAAACTGGCATTTGAAGGGACTCTTGATGCTCAGAGAGACCACATCGCGGTTCGTCTGATTCCGGGTCCGACACCACAGTTCCGTTGTTGTATCTACAAAGAAAGAGAAATTATCCGCCAGCGTGTCCGTCTTGCAGAGGGCAAAGCCCCGGGACCGGAGGATAATGGAAACGTGATTCAGGTAATCAGTGCAGCCTGTGAGGACTGCCCGATTTCCAGTTATACCGTTACAGAAAACTGTCAGAACTGTATGGGAAAGGCATGTATCAATGCATGTAAATTCGGTGCCATTGAGGCGGGACGTCATCGTTCCCACATTGATCCGCAGAAATGTAAAGAGTGTGGACGCTGTGCAGCTGCATGTCCTTACAATGCAATCGCACATTTAAAGAGACCGTGTAAATTTGCATGTCCGGTCAATGCGATTACATACAATGAATACGGTATTTCTGTAATTGATGATTCCAAGTGTATCCGCTGTGGTAAATGTATCCATAGCTGTCCGTTCGGAGCAATCGGATCTAAGACATTTATGGTTGATGTCATCAATGCCTTAAAGTCTGATAAGAAAGTATACGTGATTGCAGCACCTGCTACCGAGGGACAGTTTGGTGCAAACATCACAATGGGAAGCTGGAAGAAAGCTATGCAGGAAGTTGGATTCAACGGATTTATCGAAGCCGGATTAGGTGGAGATATGACCGCTGCTTCCGAAGCCGCAGAGTGGGTAGAGGCATACAAGGCAGGAGAGAAGAAAGTAACTTCCTGCTGTCCGGGATTTGTCAATATGGTGCGTCTGCACTTCCCGGAGATGGCAGATAAGATTTCCACAACCATCTCTCCAATGTGTGCGGTATCCCGTATGATCAAAGCACAGGATCCGGATGCTGTGACCGTATTTGTCGGACCATGTGTAGCAAAGAAATCTGAGGTTGTCGATCAGAAGATTGAAGGCAATGCAGATTATGTGCTGACATACAGTGAGATGCGTGCCATCATGAGTGCCAAGGGCGTAGAACTGCAGCCAAGCGATACCAGCTATCAGGAGTCTTCCGTATACGGCAAGCGTTTCGCAAACTCCGGTGGAGTTACCGCAGCAGTTGTCGAGAGCATGAAAGAGATGGAAGCTGGCATTGAGCCGAAAGTATGCAAGGCAAACGGTGCCGCAGAGTGCCGCAAGTTCCTGATGCTTATGAAGGCTGGCAAGCTGCCGGATGACTTCATTGAAGGTATGGCATGTGAAGGAGGCTGCGTCGGTGGACCAAGCTCCTTTAACGATATGCTTGTGACAAAGAAGTTCCGTGACGAACTTCTTCAGAAAGCAGATGATCGTCAGATTCTTGACAATTTGAAGAATTATCATATGGAAACATTCTCCATGCACAGAGAAGAAGAGTAATATTAAGATGGGGCCGTCGCTTGCGATGGCCTCGTTTTTTATTCCACAGTGGTTAAGGACAATAACAGTAGCTGGTGAGCAGATGCAGTCCTTTGTAAATGTATTGGCAGATAATGAGAACGCATGGCTTATTACAGAAAAACAAAGTGGAGCATGCATCGGATATGTTACGATGGATATTCCGTATCCACAGCTTGCAATTGGGGAGATCGGTTATGTGATTGGCGAGAAATACCAGAGGAAGGGCGTGGGCAAATACGCGAAGAGATATTAAGGAAGCGTTAAGGTTTTTTAAGGAAAAGAAGATGGTTTGCAGCAAATGAATGTGATATCGTAAACACATGGAACATGTTAGTAAGAAAAAGAAAGGGAAATGGTTATGTTAGAAGTTGTACATGTGACGAAACGATACCGCAGGGTGCTTGCAAATGATGATATCAATCTTACCATAGAGGATGGGCGCATCGGAGTACTGCTTGGACCTAACGGTGCAGGAAAAAGCACGATTATAAAATGTATTATGGGATTTCTGAAATATCAGGGACAGATACAGGTAAACGGTCTCGAAAATAAGTCCATCGAGGCGAAAAAGATCATGGGATATATTCCGGAAATTCCATCGTTGTATCCGAACCTGACTGTGGATGAACATATGGAATTTATTGCACGGGCATATAAATTAAAGGATTATAAAGCCTATAAAGATGCATTGCTGGAACGGTTTGATCTGACAGATAAGAAGAAAAAATTCGGGGATGAGCTGTCGAAAGGGATGCAGCAGAAACTGTCCATCTGTTGTGGGCTTTTGCCGAAACCACGGCTGGTACTGTTTGATGAGCCAATGATCGGACTGGACCCACATGCCATCAAAGAACTGAAAAAGGTGTTTGAGGAATTGCGGGACAGTGGCTGCATGGTACTGGTCAGCACGCACATGATTGACAGTATGGAAGAATTATGGGATACCACTTATATCATGAAACAGGGGCGGGTAGCCGCTGTGGTCGAGCGTGAAAATTTAAAGGATAACAATAAAAGTCTGGAAGATATTTTCTTTGAGATTACAGAGGGCGCGGCTCTGGAGAGAGAGGTGTAGGTGATGCGGTTATGGGGTTATTATGCATGGCATACCTTTTGGAACACGATAAAAAAGATGTTTCGAAGTACATTTCTCGTGATCATTCTTGCCATTTTTGGATTTGGAATCATATTTGGACTGATTGCTGGCGTGGTCGGTTCCATGGTAGAAAAGCAACAGTCGGTGGAAACCGTGGAATCGTCTTCGGAGGCTGATCGCGTACAGGAAGAAGCAACGGAAGAGGAAGAAACGCAAAAAACGCCACAGGAGATTGCCGCAATCAAAACCTATGTGGAAGCCGGAGTGATGATTGTTTTTCTTGCGATATTACTTTGGGGAATGTATTCCGGTTCTAAGGACGGTACGGATATTTTCCAGATGGCAGACGTGAATCTGTTGTTTACGGCACCGATGAAACCACAGTCCGTGTTGATGTTTCGACTGAGTTTTCAGATGGTGGCAACAGTTTTCGCGTCCATATATCTGGTTTTTCAGATTCCAAATCTCGTTGTAAATATGGGATTGGGGGCATCGGCAGTTGTAGCCATTTTTGCAGGGTGGATTCTGCTTCTGGTGTTTCAGAGACTTATGATTGTATTGACATATACGGTCTGCACCACACACGAAAAATTAAAACCATATGTGTTTCCTTTGATCGTGGGAATTGTTGTACTGCTTGGAATGATTGCAGGAGGAACATATCTGGCGAATGGGCAGAACCTGCTTGAAGCAGCACATATGACTTTTGCCAGTCACTGGCTGCGGTATCTTCCGATCATCGGCTGGTACAAAGGCATGATTATGTGTGCAGTGAATGGGGAACTGTTTTCGTTTCTGGTTTATCTGGGATTGCTGCTTGTAAGTGTGGCGGTACTGATTTTTGCCATCTGGCATATGAAAGCGGATTTTTACGAAGATGCGCTGGCTTCCGCGGGAAAACGTGCACAGATGCTTGAGGCAGCAAAAGAAGGACGGGTTATCGCAGGAAAAGCACATGCAAAAAAGCAGCAAAAGGAAGGAAACTTAAAGGGCTGGGGCGCATCCGTGTTTTTTACAAAGGAAATTTATTGCCGTAAACGTACGGCAAAATTTGGAATCATAACCAATACGATGCTGTTTTACCTGCTGGTCAGTGTCGGTATTTCCCTGTTTTGTGTCAGGATCATGGAGGTGTCCGGATTTCTGGTGCCGGGCTGTATTTTGTTTTTTGTACTTTTCTTCCGGAATATGGGAAATCCGATTGCACAGGAGACTGCGCGAAACTGGCTGTTTCTGGTGCCGGAGAATCCATACAAGAAAGTTTTCTTCGGAGTGCTTGCAGGAACATCCCTCTGTGCGATGGATCTGCTTCCGGCACTGGTGGTTTCGGCATTGCTTTTGCATGAAAAACCGGGAATTATGCTTCTGTGGTATCTGACGTATCTGGTGGCGGATTTTATGTTTTCGGAAGTTGGGCTTTTGCTGGAAGCTCTTGTTCCGGCGTCTGCGATGGATACGGTTAAGAGTATGATCCAGATTTTGCTGCGTTGCATTATTTTAGTAATTGTTGCCGTTTTTCTGGCAATTGGATATTTCTTTGGCGGAATTGCAGGGGCTTTAGTGTTTACCTGTGCAGCTTCTGCCGGAATCGGCGGAGCGATTTCACTGATTTATCCATGGATGCTGCATCAGGGCAGATAGGAGACTGCTCGCAGCTCATATAAAATAAAAGAAAAATTGCACTTGCCGAACATTTGTTCTTGTGATATGATGTAAAAAGAACGGATGTTCGGCATTTTTGCGGAGGGATACTGGATATGAGAGAAATTTTGCAGATGGATCGTATCATGGAAAAACTAACCATACTTTCGGCAGCTGCCAGGTATGATGTTGCGTGTACTTCCAGCGGGGTGCAGCGTGGAGGAGATGGTACACATACGGGAAACGCATATGCAAGTGGAATCTGTCATGCATTTACCGGGGATGGGCGCTGCATTTCACTGCTTAAGATTTTATATACCAATGATTGTATCTATGACTGCAAATATTGCAGGAACCGTTGCAGCAATGATGTGAAGCGTGTCAGTTTTACACCGGAGGAAATCTGTAAGCTCACGATGGAATTTTACCGCAGAAATTATATCGAAGGATTGTTCTTAAGTTCCGGAATTTTACATTCTCCGGATTATACCATGGGACTTTTATATGAGACCCTTTATTTATTGCGCACAAAATATCATTTTAACGGATATATACATGTAAAAGGAATTCCGGGAGCATCAGCGGATCTGCTGGAATTAACGGGGTATCTTGCAGACCGCATGAGTGTAAATTTAGAACTTCCCACGGCCGATGCGCTGCGGCAGATTGCGCCTAACAAAGTGCGTAAAAACATCCTTTCCCCGATGCGCCAGTTACAGAATGGAATTCGGCAAAGCCGCGAGTTTCACGGGGTATCGAGTATGAAAAGCCGGATGTATCTGGATGAGAAAACCTATTATAACCAGATGGCAGAGATGAAGGAAAGTTATGCCCGTCTGCAGGACTACCACGACGGAATTGCTGCCATCCGGGAGCATAAAGCGCGACAGAGTGCAGTACAAAGCTGGGGAGAAGAAATTGCCGGTGGGGAGAATTCCAGCAGAGTGAGAAACGTGCAAAAGAAACTTCCGCAGATAACGCGGGGATTGATGCGGCCGGATCGTTATTTTGTGCCGGCAGGACAGAGTACACAGATGGTGATCGGGGCATCGGATGAAAGTGATTATCAGATCATTTCGGTTTCAGAAGCTTTGTATCAGAAGTTTGAGATGAAGCGGATATTCTATTCTGCATTTATCAATGTGAATCATGACAGTTCCCTGCCAGATTTGCCCGGACCACCATTGTTACGTGAGCACAGGCTCTATCAGGCAGATTTTCTGTTGCGGTTTTATGGATTCCGCGCAGATGAATTGCTGTCAGAGAAAAATCCGAATTTTAACGAACAGATTGATCCGAAGTGTAATTGGGCAGTGCACCATCTGGAACTGTTTCCGGTGGAAATTAATCGTGCGGATTATTATACGCTGCTTCGTGTGCCGGGGATCGGAACAAAAAGTGCCCGCCGGATTATGGCGGCCCGGCGGTACGCAAAGCTGGATTTTTCAGATTTAAAGAAGATCGGTGTTGTTTTGAAACGTGCAGTGTATTTTATCACCTGTAAAGGAAAGATGATGTATCATACCCGTATGGAGGAAGGATATATTACACGGAATCTGATGTATCAGGAACGTCCGATGCAGATGCTGCTTTCGGATGGAACGGTGCAGACCTATGAGCAGTTATCACTGTTTGATGACAGGGGGAAAATTGTAGTATGAGTGAACAGATCGTGCTTCGATGTGAGGATTCTCTGGAAGGAATTTTTACAGCACTTTTCGATGCGTTTGTGTGTAAAAATAAAATGAAAGCTCTTTATACAGACAGTATTTCCATTGCGGCCGGTGAAGGAGAAATGACTTTGTTTGCCAGGGAGATCGAAGTACAGACAGATGCGCAGAAAGTGCAGAAGACGGTTTACAGTATACAGTCAAGACTGGGGTATCCGGTGTATGATACACTGCTTCATGCATTATGCCATTTTGCAGAGAACCGGGGGACAGCAGTTCTTGGATATCTGGTGCGTGCATTTGCACAGGGACGTGGTATTTCCGATCAGCTTGCCGATCCGTTTGCACTTCGGGTGATGGAGTTGTCCCGCAAGGTAGACAATGAGCTGGATAAGCTGCTGGGATTTGTGAGATTTCAGGATCTGGGAAGTATTCTTGTGGCGCAGCTTGCACCAAAATGCAATATAGTTCCATTGATGATGGATCATTTTTCGGATCGTTTTCCGGATGAAAATTTTATTCTCTACGATGAAAACCGAAACCTTGCTGCCGTCCATGAAGCCGGACACCGCTGTGTTCTGGTGAGTGGAGAGCAGCTTCAGATTCCGCAGGGGCATATGGATTATTTTGCTGTGCTATGGAAACAGTATTTTGCCACCATGGAAATTCGAGAGCGTCACAATGAGCAGTGTCAGAATCATCTTCTGCCAAAATGGTATCGCAAATATATGACGGAGTGGAATTAATAAATAGAAACGAAACTTGAAAACATTTCTTAAAACCAATATAATGAATAGAGTTGCAGTTATAAAACTATGGCAGAAAAGAATGATAGCAGCTGGCACATAGGAAAATTGGAGGAATGGAAATGGAACGTTGGGATATCTACGATAAAAATAAAGTGCGGACAGGAAGAACCATGGAGCGGAATCATTTCAATCTGGCAGATGATGAGTATCATCTGACGGTACTTGGCGTGATCAGGCGTCCGGATGGCAGATTTCTGATTACTAAGCGTGTGATGACCAAAGCATGGGCACCCGGATGGTGGGAAGTTTCCGGTGGTGCTGCGCAGGCAGGAGAAGAATCGGAAGAGGCAGTGCGCAGGGAAGTTTTAGAAGAGACCGGACTGGATGTAAAAGAAGCGGAAGGTGGTTATGTATTTACCTATCACAGAGAAAATCCGGGCGAAGGAGATAACTATTTCGTAGATGTTTATCGTTACACGATGGATGTTACAGAACAAGATGTCCATCTGCAGACGGAAGAAACAGACGGATGTCGGTTTGCTACACCAGAAGAGATCAGGGAACTCGCAGATCAGGGAATTTTCCTGCATTATGATAGTATCAAACGGGTATTTGAGGGCTAATTACAATGGATAGGAGAATACTTGAAAAGATGTATTCCCATACGCAAAAAAAGGAATGTTGCAGAAATGCAACATTCCTTTTTTTAATCGTTGTATCCAATATCTTATTCTAAAGAAAGAAAAAGGTACATAGAAACTAGATTAGTCGGCAATTATTTCACTACTGTTACGTTAACTGCCTGAGGACCTTTAGCGCCATCAGTGATTTCGAATTCTACTGCTGCACCCTCTTCGAGAGATTTGAAACCCTCCATGTTAAGTCCTGAGTAATGTACGAATACATCGTGGCCGTCTTCAGCGGTGATGAATCCGTAACCCTTCTGGTTGTTAAACCATTTTACTGTACCTTTGTTCATCGAAAGTACCTCCAATATATTTGTGTTGCCTTGCAACTATGCTAAGAATAGCATAACCAATTGGAAATGTAAAGCAAAATCTTCGTGAAATAGCCGGATTTTAAAGCACTTCAAAAGAAATGTCGTGTTGTGAGAGAAATTGTCTGACAAATTTGTCCCATTCCGGTTCTAATGTCTTATCTGTAGAAAAAATGCGATAAGAAATTCCGGTAGTCAGTGTAAGCATCTGATTTTGAAATTTGATGTTCATGGACATGGCGGAAATATCTGCCGGGGTATAGGAACTTCCGATTCGTTCCATGGTGCGTTTTTGATTTTCCGGCGACAGCATCAGGACGAATTTAAAGGAGGATGGAGCCTTTTTTCCTTTGATCAGGTCAAAGATGCGTGGACGGAGCATGGAAAATGGAAGAAAATGAAAAGTTTTAATACCGAGTTCTTCGGCTTCTGTATCTGTATAGAATCCTTTGGTAATAGTTCCATCAATCACATAGCTTGCAAAAGAAACGACAATGCCCTCCTGAAGCAGAAAATGGTCAAAAATTTCAGTTTTGAGAAATTTATTCATAAAATCTTTTTTGTTTGTTAATGCAAGAGCCAGCATAAAAAACCTCCCCATTGTGAAACCGATAAAACGGCAGCTGATATAGTTTAATTTTAGCATGAGTGACTTCATCTTTTCAATCATAATGTGTTATAATGCCACTGATTGATAGAAAATGCACGGTTACTGCTCACAGGTTCCCCTGCGAACCGTAACGATGCAATCACTTAAGAAAAGAAGGGAAACTATAACTATGAAAGAATCATTTTTGATAGATGTTTTAAAAAAAGGAGTATCACCGTTTCATTGTGTGGAAGCAGCCATGGAGACGTTAGAGGAATCCGGCTTTGAGGAACTGGAGTATGCCAGACCATGGAATCTGAAAAAAGGAAAGGCTTATATGATGAATCATCATGGAACAACGCTCTATGCATTTACAGTTGGAGAAAACTTCCGTGCGGATGCAATGCTGCGCATGGCAGCTGCACATACAGATTATCCATATCTGCGGATCAAACCAAATGCGGATTTTGTGACAGACCGGTATGCGCAGGTGAACGTGGAAGTATATGGCGGACCGATTTTAAATACATGGTTTGATCGTCCGCTGGGGATTGCAGGGCGCGTGATCGTTCGAAGCAAAGATGTGTTTGCCCCGAAGACCATGCTGTATCGTTCCGGTCGTCCGGTTCTTATTATTCCAAACCTTGCCATTCACATGAACCGGGAAGTGAATAAGGGAGTGGCAATCAATAATCAGGTAGATTTGATGCCGGTTGCGGATATGCTGCCAGAAGAACAGCAGAGTACCGATTATTTCCTGTCATTTCTTGCGGAAGAGCTGGCAGTAAAAAAAGAGGATATTCTGGATTTTGAACTGAATACATACTGTGTGGAAGAACCGGCATATGTGGGGATAAAAGAGACACTGCTGTCTTCTCCGCGACTGGATAACCAGACATCCGTTGCGGCACTGCTGGCAGCCATCGTGGAAGGAACACGGACCGATGGTATCAATCTGATCGCACTGTTTGATAATGAAGAAATCGGAAATACCAGCAAACAGGGCGCAGCATCGATCTTATTGCATGATATGGTAAAACGCATCTACCGGTCGCTTGGCTGCAGTGAGGAAGAAACGGATTGTGCGATGTATGGAGGGATGCTGCTTTCCGTGGATGTGGCGCATGCACTGCATCCGAATCATAAGGAGAAAATGGATATTACCAATCATCCGGTGCTTGGGGATGGATTCTGTATCAAAGAGGCATGTTCCCAGTCTTATGCAACGGATGCAAAGGCAATCGGAATTCTGCGGCAGCTCTGCGATCAGAATAAAATCGCATACCAGAGATTTGTCAATCGTTCCGATGTGCGCGGGGGTGGTACACTGGGATCGGTTGCATCCACGCTGTTTCCGGTCCGCACAGTGGATATTGGAATTCCGCTCTTATCGATGCATTCTGCACGGGAACTGATGGGACGAACGGATTTTGATGCTCTGGCATCAGCTGTGACGGCATATTTTTCCTGAAAAATATGAAGAAACTATAAAATATGCCTTTTTCCCCTTTTCAAATATCTGAAACCGTGTTATGATATGAATGTAGTAATGAATACTACATGTAATAGAAAATAAAAACTTTTTATAAAGTAATGATAAACACGCATTTCATAAAAGGATAGACGTATTTTAGAAAAGAGGGATGGATATGAGTCAGTATAAAATTGTAATTGACAGTTGTGGAGAACTTCCTGAGGATTTAAAGGCAGATGGACATTTTTGCACAGTGCCGCTTTTGCTGGATGTGGATGGCTATCAGATCACAGATGATGAAACTTTTAATCAGAGAGATTTCTTACAGAGAGTAAAGGCATGTATTCACAGCCCGAAATCTTCCTGCCCGTCTCCGGAGCGTTATATGAGAGCTTATGAGGGAGAGGCGGAGCATGTATATGTTGTGACGTTGTCCGGAAAATTGAGCGGATCTTACAACAGTGCGGTACTTGCAGCAGATCTTTATCATGAAGAGCATGAGGATTCCAAGCAGATTCATGTATTTAATTCCAAGTCGGCCTCGATTGGGGAAACCCTGATCGGATTAAAGATTCAGGAGCTGGAAGAATCCGGTGCATCTTTTGAAGAAATTGTAACAGAGGTGGAATCTTACATTTCTTCCATGAACACATTTTTTGTCATTGAGACACTTGAAACACTGCGCAAGGCTGGCCGTCTGAGTGGACTGAAAGCATTTGTGGCAAATACTTTAAACATCAAGCCGGTAATGGGATCCACTAAAGAGGGAACGATCCAGCAGCTTGGTCAGGCAAGGGGCATGAAGAAGGCACTTTCCAAGATGGTAGAGGATATGCTCAAAGTTACTAAGAACTGCGAGAGCCGTGTGCTTGCCATTTCCCACTGCAATTGTCCGGAACGTGCACAGTTTGTGAAGGACACAATTGAGAAAGTCGCAAAATTCAAAAAGATTGTAATTGTCAATACGGCCGGGGTATCCAGCATGTATGCAAATGAAGGCGGAGTGATCCTTTCGGTATAGGATTTTGCACTTGAAACAACCGTCATATAGAAGTAGAATACGGGGAGAAGCTTTTTATAAGCTTCTCCCTATTTTTTGTGAGTCAGGTACCGGCTGCCGAAAGCGGTTTACAGATACCTGCAGGGAGAATAAAGATGTATTCATATGAAGAAGTATTGGATCAGATAGAAAATGGAAGACGGTTTGGAAACCGGCCGGGAGTGGAAATTACCGGAATCATGTTAGAACAGATGGGACAGCCGCAAAACGGGATGCCATTTATTCATGTGGCGGGAACCAACGGAAAAGGATCGGTCTGCGCATTCCTGACATCAGTTTTCCGGGAAGCCGGATTAAAAGTCGGAACATTTATTTCTCCACACCTGATTGATTTTGAAGAGCGTATCATGGTTGATGGCAGACAGATTTCCAGAGAAGATGTGACACGAATCGGCAATGTTCTGCTGGAGCAGGAATTTGGCGTGACACCGACCATGTTTGATTATTGCGTGCTTATGGCGGTACTGTATTTTAAAGAACAAAACTGCGATCTTGTAATTATGGAGACCGGCCTCGGAGGCAGACTTGATTCTACGAATGCATTGGGAAATCCGGTGGTATCGGTGATCACACGGATTGGTTATGATCACATGAACATTCTTGGAAATACCATAGAAGAGATTGCACAGGAAAAAGCGGGAATTATCAAAGCAGGAGTGCCGGTGGTAATTGCACCGCAGGAATCGGAAGCACTTGCGGTGCTGCAAAGGGCGGCCGCAGCAAAGGGAGTACGTGCGCGGTGTGTACAGGAGAATGACCTGCAGAGGGCAAAGGCAGTACAGCCGGGACTTTTGGGTGCTTATCAGAGAGAAAACGCCGCTACAGCCATGTGTGCGGCACAAGTGGCATGGACCAGATGCCGGATAGAAAAAGAGAAGATGAAAACCGTTATTGCCCGTGGAATTCACAGAGCGGTATGGCCGGGGCGTATGGAAATTTTAAGTACAGAACCGTTTCTGATGGTGGATGGTGCACACAACAGTAACGGAATCCATGCATTGCGTACAAGTCTCGAAGAATTGTATCCGGAGGAAAAGTTTCATTTTGTGATGGGTGTGATGGCAGACAAAGATTATGAAAAGATGATCGGGGAACTGTTGCCGATTGCCATGGATTTTGTAACCGTCACACCGGAGAGTGCACGGGCACTGCAAGGGGAAACACTGGCAGAAGATATCAGAAAACAAGGGGTGCCTGCACACGCAATTACAAAGGTTGCAGAGATTCCGGAACTTTTAACACCAAAAGAAAAGACGATTGCGCTGGGGTCTTTGTATTTTATCGGGGAATTAAAAAGCGTATATCAGAATAGGGCATAACAGATGCAGGAGTATCCATATGGCATTGCAATATGAAACAACAAAAGAACATACAATTACCGTTACCGGGTATGAAGGAACCGTAAGACATCTGGTCATTCCGGATCAGGTGGATGGATGTCCGGTGAAAACGATCGGCAAAAATGCATTTTCCGCAAGGGAAGATTTAGAGAGTGTAAGTATTCCAAAGACGGTGGAAACGCTTGGAAGATATGCATTTTATAACTGTAAAAAACTCAAAAGCATTTCGCTGTACGACAGTGTGGAAGACTATTATGACGGCGTGATCAAACAGTGCCATTGTCTGGAAGAAGTGAAGCTGACGCAGCTTAGAGGAGACTATTCGGTGATGAAAGAACTTCTGGCAGATACCGACCGCAGGCTGCATTTTCGCATAGAACCCTGTGGGCTGCAGTTGACGTTTCCAGCATATGTATACAATTTTGTGGAAGATGTGGAGGCTCGGGTTCTGCATCACAAGATTGAGGGAAGCGGGTATCCGTACCGGGAATGTGTCACAAGAAAAGGCGTAGATTTACTGGCGTATGACCGTCTGTTTGCGCAGGTGGTAAATGATGATTATCGCACGGCAATTGAGATCGCCTGTGACCGGCTGATGCATCCGATTGAGCTGGAGAACCATCTGCGGGAACAGTACGAACAGTATCTCGAACAGAATGCAGAGGTGATCCTTAAGGTGCTGATTCCGGAGAATAAGGTGGAAGAGATTTCCTATCTTTGTGATTCCTGCCTGATTCCGGAAGCGGCACTTGCCGATGCCCTTCCGCTGGCATCGGAGGAAAAGATGAGTCAGATTGTAGCAATACTGATGGAATATCAGCGGAGTAATTTCGGAAAGAAGAAAGCATCTACCATGTCTTTGGACTGGTAGGAAAAGGAGAACGATGAAGACAAGGGAACAACTGGAAGCAACCGGAAATAAAATATTAAACAGTGTCAGGACAGAACTGTATCTGTCGATGCGGTTTATGGGACCGGCACTCGGAAGTCTGGGATTTGCCATGGATCTGTCGACGAGAACGGTAGGCACGGATGCGGTATATATCCGGTTCAATCCGACCTATCTGCTGCAGACTTATATTGAACGGCCGGAAATTTTAAACCGGACATATATGCATATGCTCATGCACTGTCTGTTCCGGCATATGTTTTCCGCAAAACAGCACGAGGATGCACAGCTGTGGGATCTCTGTTGTGATATTGCAGTGGAATCGGTGGTGGATTCCATGGATTATCCGACCATTTTGCGTGTGACTTCGGATTTCCGGCAGGAGTGGTATGAAAAACTGGAAAAGGAAGTTTCAGTGCTTACAGCGGAAAAACTGTACCAGTATTTTATGCTGCGCAAACGCGATCCATATCTGGAAGAATCCCTCCGGCAGGAATTTTTGCTCTGTGACCACAGTTTCTGGCAGCGCATGGAGAAAGAACCGCCGCAGGAGCAGAATAAAAACCAGCCCCCGGTGCCGCAGGAGAATCCGCAGATGGACAGTGATCAGCAGGAAAATGCCGGGGAGAAAACGTCTGATGCAACGCCGCTTGGAAAAACCGATCCAAAGGAAGACGAGTGGAAAGAACATGCAAAGCGTATCGAAAGCGATATGGAAACCTATGCAAAAGACGCGGCGGCAGATGCGGGAAAGCTTGCATGGATGTTAAAGCTGAGCAGCCGGGAGCGAAAAAGCTACAAAGAATTTTTAAAGAGGTTTGCAGTTGTGAGAGAAGAAGTTTCCGTGGATATGGATTCGTTTGATTACGGATTTTACATGTATGGACTGCAGCATTACGGAAACATGCCTCTGATCGAGGAAAACGAATTCCGGGAGGCAAAAAAGATCGAAGAACTTGTTATTGCAATCGATACTTCGGCCTCCTGCAAGGAAAAACTTGTGCAGCAGTTTTTGAATGAGACGGGGGCAATTTTAAAGCACCAGGAGAGTTTTTTCCATAAAGTGCATATCCGCATCATCGAATGTGATAACCAGATTCAAAAAGATATTCCAATCACAAATCTGGATGAAATCGGGAAATATACCGAGCAGTTTTCCGTTTCCGGAGGGTATGGAACGGATTTCCGGCCGGTATTTTCCTATGTAGAGAAATTAAGAAACAGCGGGGAACTCAAAAACTTAAAAGGACTGATGTATTTTACGGACGGGTATGGAGAATATCCGAAAAAACCGACGGATTATCAGACGGTATTTGTTTTTTACGGGGATGACACACCGCAGAAAACTTTTTCGGGAGAGCCGATAAAAGTGCCGGACTGGGCAGTGAAATTATATTTGTCAGAGGATACAAAAGGATAGATAAAGGAGAAATTTTATGAACATCAAACAGGCAAAACAGGAAATCATAAATACGGTTCAGGCGTACCTGACAAAAGATGAGACCGGGGAGTATGCGATTCCTGTGGAACGACAGCGTCCGGTACTTTTGATCGGGCCGCCTGGAATCGGTAAGACCGCAATTATGGAACAGGTGGCGCAGGAGTGCGGAATCAATCTGGTTTCTTATACGATCACACATCATACGAGACAGAGTGCGATCGGACTGCCGTTTATCTCGAAGAAAACCTATGATGGGGAGGATGTATCGGTCACAGAGTATACAATGAGTGAAATTATCGCCTCGATCTATGATCAGATCGAACAAAGCGGAATTCATGAGGGAATCCTGTTTCTTGATGAAATCAACTGTGTATCCGAGACACTGGCTCCGACGATGCTGCAGTTCCTGCAGTACAAGACATTCGGAAATCACAGGGTACCGGATGGCTTTGTCATCGTTACGGCGGGAAATCCTCCGGAATACAACAAGTCGGTGCGGGATTTTGACATTGTTACTTATGACCGTGTCAAGCGGATTTATATAGAAGAAGATTTTTCTGTGTGGAAAGAGTATGCGTATAAAGCGCAGATTCATGGAGCAATTCTTTCTTATCTGGAGATTAAAAAGAACAATTTCTATTCGGTTGTGTCGGATCTGGATGGAAAACGGTTTGTGACCGCCCGTGGATGGGAAGATCTCTCACAGGTCATGAAAGTGTATGAACAGCTTGGATTTGCCATAGACTATGACTTTGTTGTGCAGTATCTGCAGGACGAGGAGATTGCCCGCGATTTTGCTGCTTATTATGAACTGTACAATAAGTATAAGAATATTTACCGTATACCGGAAATCTTAGAGGGCAGTATACCGGAAAACAGTATGACGATCAAAAATGCACCGTTTGATGAGAAGCTGAGTCTGCTTGGGCTGCTTTTGGACAGCCTGGGACAGGAATTCATTTCTTATTCCCGGAAAAAAGCTGCACAGGAAGCTTTTTTTGAGCAGCTGGGATTTTTGCGGAGCGATCTGAAAGAAGGACGGGGAAGCGGAAAAGAAATTCTGGAAAGACAGATTTCTTCTTATGACACCATGATCACTCACCGGAAAAAGGCCGGCATGATAGACAGGGAACAGGAAAAAGCCATGTGTGCGGCACTTCAGGCAATGAATGACTGCCTGATGGCACTGGCAGTCGAAGGAACCGGTGATGCAAAAGGAGATTTCTTATGTGTCAAGAAACTGTTTGATGAGAGGGAGCAGATCCGCCAGAAGGAAATTTCAGATGCAGGCCGTCATCTGACGCATGCATTTGAATTTCTTGCACGGGTATTTGGAGAGGGACAGGAAATGGTAATCTTTTTGTCCGAACTTTCGGCCGGTTATTATAGTCTGAAATTTGTCAGTGAATGTGGCAATGATGCCTATTATAAGTACAACAAACTTCTGCTTTTGAAAGAACGCACACAGGAGTTAAAGGACGAAGCAATGGAACTTCTGGGACTTTAGGAAATCAGGTTATGGTTTTTATGAATTTTTTTGATAGAGAAATTTCATAAGATCTATAGACAAATACTTCAGATTGTACTAAAATATGTAAAAATAATAGTATATCCAGTATTCCATAACGAAAAGTTATAGAACACTTGAATTGGAATAGAAAATGGAGGAAATGAAAATGGAGAAAAAAAATCTTGACTGGGGTAACCTTGGATTTGGTTACATGACCACAGACTACCGTTATGTTGCAAATTACAAGGATGGAAAGTGGGACGATGGAGCACTGGTAACAGATCCTACCGTTACATTAAATGAGTGTGCAGGTGTATTCCAGTATTCACAGTCCTGTTTTGAAGGATTAAAAGCATACACAACAGAGGACGGACATATTGTATGTTTCCGCCCGGACTTAAATGCAAGCCGTATGAAAGATTCCTGTGAGAGACTTGAGATGCCGGTATTCCCGGAGGATCGTTTCGTAGATGCCGTAGAGCAGGTAGTAAAGGCAAATGCAGCATGGGTACCTCCATTTGGTTCCGGAGCAACGCTTTATATCCGCCCATATATGATCGCTACAAACGCTGTTATCGGCGTAAAGCCGGCAGATGAGTACCAGTTCCGTATTCTGGTTACACCGGTAGGACCTTACTTCAAGGGCGGCGCAAAGCCAATTACAATCCGTGTTTCCGATTTTGACCGTGCAGCACCACACGGAACCGGACATATCAAAGCCGGACTGAATTACGCTATGAGTTTACATGCAATCGTAGATGCACATGCCCAGGGATATGCTGAGAACATGTATCTGGATCCTGCTACAAGAACTTATGTAGAGGAGACCGGTGGAGCAAACTTCATTTTCATTACCAAGGATGGAACATTCGTGACACCAAAGTCAGACAGTATTTTACCTTCCATTACAAGAAGATCCCTGATGGTTGTTGCTGAAAAGTATCTGCATATGCCGGTAGAGCACAGACCGGTTAAATTCTCAGAAGTACCTGATTTTGCAGAGTGTGGACTCTGTGGTACTGCAGCCGTTATTTCTCCAATCGGAAAGGTTGTTGATCATGGCAAAGAAATCTGTTTCCCGAGTGGAATGGAAGAAATGGGACCATATACTAAGAAACTGCGTGAGACACTTACCGGAATTCAGATGGGCGAGATTGAAGGACCGGAAGGCTGGGTTCACAAGATTATGTAAGTCTATGAGGGAACTGTTTTAAATATAAGTGTTTTCCTGTTGGTTGGGAAAATTATAAGTAAAAACGATTCTTACAAATTCTGTGGATTGGAAAAGTGTAAGAAAAAGATCAATTTTCATAAATTCTGTAAATGGGATCTATTGATAAAAAATAGTGATTAAGGTGACATATTTTTTATTTTTAATGCCTAAAATAAAGGAATGTCACCTATAAGAGAAAAATTGCTTCTTCAGGTACCGATTATTTGAAAAAATGGTACCTGAAGAAGCAATTTTTATTTCATAGAGACTTTGTGGTATCTAAATGTTAAATTTTAAGTGTATAGATACCATAAGGGGTAGATTTTAAGAACACAGAGAAAATAGGTCATTAAAAAATGAAGTGTTTTCTGTGTGTTCTTATTTTTTAGCATTATGAAAGGAGCTGAAAAAATGGCTAAAGATAACAGAATAACAGCACTTTACGAGCGTCTGTCCCGTGATGATGAGATGCAGGGCGAATCCAACTCCATAACAAACCAGAAGAAGTATCTGGAAGATTATGCAGTGCAACATGGCTTTGGTAATATTCAGCATTTCAGTGATGATGGATATTCAGGAACGAACTTCAACAGACCGGCATTCAATTCTTTGCTGACAGAGATTGAAGCCGGCAGAGTGGGAACAGTGATCGTCAAAGATATGTCCCGATTTGGCAGAAACTATCTGCAAGTAGGTTTCTATACGGAAATGATGTTCCCTAAGAAAAATGTCCGTTTTATTGCAGTAAATAACGGAGTTGACAGTGCCAATCCGGCAGATAATGATTTTACACCATTTCTGAATATCATGAATGAGTGGTATGCAAAAGATACCAGTAAGAAAATCAAGGCAGTATTCAAGGCAAAAATGCGAGACGGAAAACGTGTCAGCGGTGCAGTGCCTTATGGATATTACAGAAAGCCTGAGGATAAGCAGACATTGTATGTTGATGAAGCTTCTGCTTCGGTTGTCAGACGCATTTTTCAGCTTGCTTGTGATGGAATGGGTGCAACCGCAATAGCAGATACCTTGTCAGAGGATAAAATCCTTATTCCTTCGGCTTATGCGAGACAGAATCATCCTGAGGATTGCCAGTGTACGAATTACCATGACCCTTATACATGGAATGCTACAACAGTGGGCTATATTTTGAACAGACGTGAGTATTTGGGACATACCGTTCTTGGGAAGACAACGAGGGATAATTTTAAGACAAAACGGAAAAGAATTGCAAATGAGGACGAACTGCTTGTCTTTTACAATACACATGAAGCTATGGCAGAATATAAAGCAATCCTTGAAAAAGGCAGACAGAACAACCGTAAGAGATCTGAAAAAATGCGAGAATTGAGAATGTCTGACCCTGAATATCGGGCGAAGATGGAAGAGAAAGAACGCTTGGCATTGGAAAGGGAAAAGAAACGTCAGGAGCGTGCTACAAAGAAGAAAAAGATTGCTTTGGCAGAATTAAAGGAGCAGGCAGAAAAAGGCAATCAGGAAGCCGTCAGAAAGATTGAGGAGCGTAGAGCTATTGCAAGAGAACGTTCAAGGAAATCAGCAGAAAAGCGTAAGCAGAGAGCAGAAAATGACCCTGAATATGCGAAATATTTGGAAGAGAGAAATGCAGAATACAACAGACGGCATACCGCAAGAAGAAAGGAGCAGATGGAAGCCTTGAGAGCCAGAGCGGAAGCCGGAGATCAGGAAGCACAGAGTCAGCTTGCAGAGCGTAAACAGTATCAGGTTAGAGCCACAGTGAAGAGCTACAGAAAAATGCGTGACGATGCATTAAGCGGAGATCCTATTGCAAAAGTAAGATATGAAAAAACACTGGCTATGAGACGTGAAGCGTATCACGCAAAGAAAAGTGAACAGACAGCCTAAGAGTAAGCATAATATCACAATATAATAGTTGCAGAATTGATGAGAATAAGCGGGAGCGATGCAATTATTGTATTAGCCAAAGAGATATGGTATTGTATAGATAGTTTAACAAATCGTTAAGGAAAGAATCGAAGGTGGTGCAAACGAAAAAGCAGTATTGAGACTTTTCATTAACTGCCCTTTCGTTTGCATCAATTTCGATTTTTTCTGGTTGAACAAAGCGCGTCAACTCTATATGGACTTTTAATTCTGACACTCTATTTATAATAGGATAGCATGTACACATAGAAACACATAGAATTTATAATTCAGTCCTGTATTATGACACCAGAAATAAGCCTCCCTAAGGAAGCTAAAAAAATATACAGTTATGATACGTTAACAGACCATATGTGGTTTTGGTTTTATAAAATGTTGTTCTGTAGGCAGAGGAATAATCTTACCACCACAGGAAGAGCACTTGCATATATCTTTATTATAAAGAAGACGGATAATGGCAGGTGCATCCATATCTTTCAGCTTGGAAATATATTTTTTGCAGCCAAGGATGTTTCTGCATAGGGTAATCTTTTTCTTCTTATTTCTGGATGAAAGAAGACCATAGTGCCTGATACGTACAAAACGTTTTGGAGGAACATGCATTAAAAATCGACGGATAAATTCCTCGCCGGATATGGTGATCTCTTTCCAAAGCCCTTGGTTTTTGTAATCTTTAGCGGAAAAAGTAACTGTAGATTCTGTCATGTCTTTGATACGGTAGTTGCTGATAGCAATCCGGTGGGTGTATTTTCCAAGGTACCTGATGACAGATTCAGCACCGTCAAATGGTTTCTTGCAATAAGGAATCCATTCCTTTGCATAGCAGGTATTTAACAATTCCTTGAAAGTATAGTAGTTTTTGTAAGGTGCAGCCGATCCATGAAATTCAAGCCTGTCATTTTCCCAGAGTTGCTTAAGTTCAGCCATGTATTTTCCACGAAACGTTTTTGAGATTACCTTAATCGCAAGGAAAAAATCTTTCCCATTGTCTTTCCAATGATTTTTCACATCCAGCCCTCCACCAAGAACAATCGCATGGATATGAGGATGAAA
>NZ_QTYW01000012.1:0-663 GCF_003462365.1 Roseburia sp. TF10-5
GCCATCATAATCATGAGCCAGTTGATTCCGTGCCCGCAGCATTTCCAACCACATATCACTTTCAATGATTCCATTGGAGAAAGCCGTCTGTAGCACTTCCCTCGGTGAACCTACAGCAAAATCCAGAATTCCCATATACTTAACTAAAATATCTTTCATAATCTTGCAGGATAAATCAATCTTCCTAAGTGTATCAATTTTCTCCACAGCTTCTTCTAACGCCTCATGATCCACTTCTCCGTAAACAACAAAATCAACATCGCTTCGACTTGTTGCGGTTCCAGTCGCAAAAGATCCAAATAAATCCAGGCGTACTACATGAAGGCTACGACAAATCTGTGTAACACGCTTAATAATTTCACTTATCTTCATCATATTGAAATCAAATTCCTGGACCATATACACTCTCTCCAAACACAAAATCCGCTATACTGTTTATAGTATAGCGGATTCATTTTAAAAATACAATTTAGACTCGCGCATATCTGTGATTTCTGCTATTCGGCTTGTCCCTCATGTTCAAAAAATTCTTGACTTTTCACCCGTCATTCGCTATTCTGATTTATTTTTGCTTTTTGGCACAGAAGAGGATCTGCACTATGGAATTGACCGTTGGGCAAAACTTTTCAAAACAAAGACATGGGAAGATTTGCGTATGATCAC